>NZ_JBHXSG010000045.1:0-92224 GCF_042714835.1 Streptomyces sp. NPDC058678
GACTTCGTCGAGGCGGCGGCCCGCAGCTGGCGTGATGTCCGGTGGAAACCCTGACTGATCCACAACATGACCGCGGCCTGTCAGGGGGAGGGCGCTTGGATGTCGTCGGCTGGAGGGCTCACGTCACCCTCCCCTGTCAGACGGGGAAAGAGATGTTCCTCGAGAGCGTCCATCGCAAAGAGGAACGCCATCATCACGGCGGGCGCTAGCAGAGCGAGCAGGATCACAGGACCTCCCGGGGGATGGTCGGCCTGTGCAGCCGATGGTGCCGCTTCTCAGGATGGAGCCGAATGGCGCAGTGCGCATGTCATGCGCGGTGGCGCAGCATGTGTTAGAGCGCCGTCGGCGCGAGACCCTGGGCCGGTTTCTCAGCCGGAGTGACGGTGCCGACGTCGGGAACGTTTTCGGGTCGACCGCCACTCATGGCGCGGCAACGGCAACATCGTCGACCAGCCACTGCGCGGTGATCAACACGTTGAAGGTGCTGGAAGACCCGGTCGTGAACGCCTGAGTCATTCCACGATCTCCCTTGGTCTGCCCGGGTGAGGCAGCACCGGCCGCTGAGGGCACTGTCCAGTGGCCCGATCGGCTGGTCGCCGCAGCCGCCTGCCCGTCTCACAACGCCTGACGCCTCCCCCTCCCCGCGCGCGCCTCCCCCGTGAATCCCCACTACCGCGCTGAGCCGAGGGCGCAGCCGACTTCAGTCCTGGTGGACGCCCCGGACGATCCGGTCGACGACCTCCGCGGCCCGCTCCGGCTGCTCCTCGAACCAGTTGCCGAGGCCCTCCCGGACGGCCTCCCCGACGCAGACCCGCACATCGATGTTGCCCAGCAGTCCCTGCGTGGCGCCCAGGAACTCGGGACGGTCGAGCTTCACCGACACGACTGCGGTGAGCCCTTGACCGATCCGGTCGGCGCCGGGATCGGGGTCTGCCGCCGCCAGCAGCCCCCGTTCCCGCGCGTACGCGGTGACCGCTGCCGCCAATCCGTCGCGGAAGCCGTCGACGTGCGTGCCGCCCTGGTCAGTGGCCTGGCTGTTGACGAAGCTGCGTATCCGCTCCTCGGGGGAACGGCTCCAAAGGAGGGCCACCTCCATCGTCCCCGCCATCCGCGGATCCTGACGCTCGAAGCCGATGACGTGCGGATGCAGGGCCGCCCCTGTCTCCGCGTCGAGGGCGGCCACGAAGTCCCGCACTCCGTCCGGGAACCGGAACAGCACCGCCCGGGGCTCGCCCGCCGGGCGTTCGTCGGTCAGCGAGATGCCCAGGCCGCGGTTGAGAAAGGCCACCTGCCGGAAACGCTCCGCCAGCAAGGCGAACGAACACTCCGTCGTGTCGAAGATCTCGGTGTCGGGCCAGAAGGCGATGGTCGTCCCGCTGTCGGTCGCGGGCCCCACAACGGCGGGCGGGGCGAGAGCGACACCCCGCGCGTACTCCTGGACCCGGCGGACCCCCTTGCACCGAACCTCGGCCGTCAGGCGGCTCGCCAACGCGTTGGCGACGAAGAGCCCCGCACCGGATTGGCCCAAGGCCGCGATGTGCCGACCACTGGGCTCGGCCCCGGCGTAAAAGCTGGTCAGCGCCCCTTCGAGGCCCGTGCCGCCGGTGTCCCCGGCGGCCTCGAAGGGTGCTCCCGGTCCGTCGTCGGCGACTCGCACGCCGCCGTCGGGCGTCAGCGTGACGTCGACGGAGCCGCTACGGCCGGACAGGCCCTGGTTCACCGCCCGGCCGACGACCTCGAGCACCAGCTGACGCAGACCCCTTTCGCCGGTCGAGCCGACCCACATCCCGGGCCGCTTCCGAACGGCTTCCGGCCCCTCCAGCACCTCGATGCGAGTCACGTCGTACCCCGCGTTTTCCCCACTCACGAAGACCCCTCCCATGGCATCCGGCAGACCGCTCCAGCCTAGGCGGAATACGGGAAAACACCAGGTCAAAGCCATTCAGCCGCAGCCGCGTACGGGCAGGTGAAGGCGTGCCGGGGAGCGGTCGGCCCAGGCGGCCGCACATCACGCCCGGAGCATGCCCGTGGGCCCGCCGAAGCCGCCTACGGCCCCGTTCCGGGTGCCCCTGAGGTCCCCAATTCCGGTACGTGTCACGTCATCCGGTGTGTGCCGCCGCTGATCGCCGCGCGCACCCGCTTCCCGATGGCCGCGCACTGCTCAGGAGTTGGGACCAACACCTCGTTCTCGGTCATCAGTGCATGAAACTGCTGGCGCTCGTAAGGGACGCCGAGCGGCAGTCCTGCGATGTGCCAATGCACGTGGGCGTTCCCCTGCTGACTTCCCAGCGACAGCAGGTACGTCCGTTCCGGCGCGAAGACCTCTTCCACAGCCAAGGCCACTTTGCGTACGACGAGCATCAGAGCACTGAACGCGGCCTCGTCCAGGTCTCGGACCACGTGCTCGACATGCGCTTTCGGCGCCACCAGCACCTTGCCCGGCAAGGTGGGCCACCGGTCCAGGAAGGCCACATGCGCCTCGTCCTCATAGACCGTCTCATGCTGATAGTCCGGGTCTCCGTCCACGTACGCACAGACGAAACAGGGGCCGGTACGGGCCCTGTCTGCATAAGCCCCGAGATCCATCGCTTCCCGATACACCCGATCACCCTCCTGGAGTGCGGCCCTGGCCGCGGTTGGACGTGCCGTCACAACGGTTCGTCGTTCCTTCCCTTCGCCGGCCTGGCGCCGGCACCACGATTCGGGGAACGCGAGCGTGGGCCGACTCAAGCGCCGCAGTGCGAGGTATCAACCTTCCGCGGTGAGGGTCACGTGCGCGCGCTCACGGTGACCCGGAGCTGCTCGGGCACCTCGTCCGTCAGCCGGTGGAGGGCGCCGACGACGATCCACACCACGGCCGTCCCGGCGAGCAGGGACGAGAGGAGGAACGCCACCACGTTGCCCATGGCCGCAGCGATGGCGCTGCCCATGACCGGGCCCAGTGCGTTGGCGCCCCACACGAACGGCAGCGCGACGCCGGTGACCCGCCCCAGCATGTCCGACGGCGTCGCCTTCTGGATGAGCGTCATGACGGCCACGTTCGTGACGGGCATCGTGAAGTTGGAGAGGGCCTGGGAGACCACGACGATCACGAACCCCAAGGAGGTGCCGCCCAGCACGGCTGTCGGCAGCAGCCCGAACGCGAGGGCGAGCACGAAGTGGGTCAGCACAAGAGCGCGCCCCATCCCCAACCGCTCGTTGATCCGTTGGGACAGCGCGGCGCCGATGAGGACCGAGACGCCGCCCAGGCTCAGTGCCAGGCCGAGTTGCCCTGCGGAGAGGTGCAGATCCTCGTACGCGGACACGATGACCATGGCCAGGGCCAACGAGCCCCCCATGTTGCCGAAGGTCGCCATCAGCACGAGGTGGCGCACCACCCGGTTGCGGAGAACCAGGGGCATGCTGTCCCGGATGTCCTTGAGCGCAGCGGACAGTCCACGTTCAGCGGTTGCCGGGGGCGACTCGGGTCGGCGGATGAACTGCAGCGTCGCGGTGGCAACGAGGTACGACGCCGCGTCGGCCGTGACCGTGCGTGCGGCGCCGATGAGGCCGACCAGGGCACCACCCGCGGACCGGCCCGCCACCAGGGCGAGCGACCGGCTCAACTGCGTCTTGACATTACCCTCGACGAGGTCGGCGCGATCCAGCAGCTGCGGCATGTACGCCTGGTACGCGATCTGGAACACCACGTCGAAGACGCCTTTGAGTAACGCGGCGAGATACAGATGGGGCACCGTGAGGCGGTCGAGGACGGGGAGACGCAGCCCGGTCCATACCGTCCCCCTCAGGTGCGCCGGGTGGTCACTCGGAGGCACTGAGGCTACTGCCTCCCGTCCGGAAGGAGACGGTGAGGGCGACCGCGGCCAGAGCACCGCGGTGAGCGTCAGGTTGCCCGAGGGGGCGTGCGTTCCGGTGGGTGCGTCGCCCATGACTCCGACCGTAACTGGCCGAATCCGCTGATGACCAGGCATGGCAGCACCGTCAGGACGTACTGGATGGGGATGCCTGCCCTCACCCCGTCGCGACGGCGATCGGCGAGCGGGTCAGATCACCCCGTCCAACTCGGCCTCCCGCTGCGCCGCCTCGACGTAGGTCAGATCAACCAGCGACGTGAGGCCTCGGGGCAGACTTGTGTCAGACCGGCCGGAACCGGTCCGTGGCCGCCAACACCGCCTCCGTCGTGGCATCCCCTGACAGCCCGTGACCCTCTTCGCCGATCAGCACGAGCTCCGCGTCCGGCCACACTTGGGCCAGCCGCCACGCCACGTCCGGGGGCCCGCTGATGTCCAACCGCCCGTGGACCATCACGCCGGGGATGCCGGCGAGCTTCCCGGCATCACGCAGCAGTGCCCCTTCTTCGAGGAAGCCGGCGTGCCGCCAGTAGTGCGTCACGAGGCGGGCGAAGCGCAGCCGGAAGTGCGGGTCCTCGAAACGAGCATCGGGCTTGTACCCACGGTGCGTGGACACGTGCACGTCCTCCCACCGGCACCACTCCCGTGCCGCGCGCTTCCGCACGGCCGGATCGGCGTCATCGAGCATCCGGGCGTACGCCTCCACCAGGCTGCCGTCGCGCTCTCGCTCCGGTACGGCGTCGCGGAACCGGGCCCATTCCTCGGGAAAGACCCGCCCCATGTCCCGGGTGACCCACTCCACTTCGCGGCGAGTGGTGTTGGTGACGCTGAAGAGCACCAACTCGGATACGCGTCCGGGGTACTGCTCGGCGTATGCCAGCGCGAGTGTCACGCCCCAGGAGCCGCCGAGGACCAGCCAGTCGTCGATGCCGAGGTGCTGCCGCAGCAGCTCGATGTCGGCGATCAGATGCGGGGTGGTGTTGGTGGTGAGCGAGGTCCGGGGATCGGCGGCGTCCGGCGTGCTCCTCCCGCACCCGCGCTGGTCGAAGAGCACGATGCGGTACGTCGCCGGGTCGAACAGCCGCCGCCAGAACGGCCCCGCGCCGGACCCGGGACCGCCGTGCAGGACGAGGGCTGGTTTGCCGGCGGGATTCCCGCAGGTCTCCCAGTACACGTGGTTGCCGTCGCCGACGTCGAGCACGCCCTGCTCGTACGGCTCGACGGGGGGATAGAGCTCCGCCACTGAGACACACCCTCCTCTTATCTGACAGTGCTGTTAGATTAGCCCCATGCGGAATCACCCGGACCCGGTCGCCGTGGGTACCCTGCTCCGTCACGTCCTCGAACTGCTCGACGGCGACGTGGCCAAGGTCTACGAGGAGCGGGACCTCGCCGAGTACCGGCCCCGCTTCTCTCCGGTCGTACGGGCCCTCCTGTCCGAAGGCCCGCTTCCGGTCCGCGACCTGGCCGCGGCGGTGGGTGTGACGCACTCGGCCGCAAGCCAGACGGCGGCCCAGATGGCCCGCGCCGGCCTGGTCACCCACACTCCCGACCCGCTGGACGCCCGCCGCCGGCTGATCGAACTCACGCCCAAGGCTCATGCCCTACTGCCGCAGATCAAGGCGGAGTGGGATGCGACGGCGGCAGCGATGGCCGAGTTGGACGCGGAACTCTCGATGCCGCTGGCGCAGCTGCTGACGGAGGCCGCGGACGCGGTACGTCGCCGCCCGTTCCGGGAGCGGATCGCAGCGGCGCATCGGCCGTAGCCAGGTCGGCCGACGCAAGCGCGAGCGATACCCGCCAGCTGGAGCGAGGTGTGCTGCCTGAGGTCCGTCCAGGCCCGTCCCCCCCCTCATTCCACGGCCACTTGGGCCTGGATGCCCCTGCCCTCGTGCCACGCACACTCTCAGCTATGTAAAGAAATCTTGACACCATGTCAACGCTCCTTTACATTCGCGGCATGCCATTCGAAGAGAAGAGCGCGTGGATCATGGCGGTCCTCGCGATCGGCACATATGTGGCCTACGGCGCCGTCATTCTTGGGCGGGCGGGCGACGTTCCCCTCGCTGAAGTGGCGTACGTGTCGACGATGCTGTGGGCCGTCGGCGCCTCGATCGCCGCGTCGATCGTGTTGCACGTCCTCGTCGCGACTTTCTCGCCGAAGGACGCCCGCAAGAAGGACCAGCGCGACAAGGAGATCATTCGGTTCGGCGAATACGTCGGCCAGTCGTTCCTCGTCGTGGGCGGAGTGTCGGCCCTCGGCATGTCGATGGCCGAACTGGACTACTTCTGGATCTCCAACGCGATCTACCTGGCGTTCGTCCTGTCCGCGATCCTCGGATCCGCCGCCAGGATCGTCGCCTACCGCCGTGGCTTCCAGCCGTGGTGAAGCCCAAGCCGAAGCCCAAGCCCACCCGAGTCACGAACTCGATCCGCTCCCTCCGGTTCACGCACGGAGAAATGACCCAGGCACAACTGGCGGACCGGATCGGCGTGTCCCGCCAAACCGTCATCGCGATCGAGCAGGGCCGCTATTCGCCCTCCCTTGAAATGGCATTTCAGATCGCCAAGGTGTTCCAAGTCCCGCTGGACGACGTGTTCCAGTACTCGGACCACGAAGAGGAGACACCATGAAGGCAGTTGTTCAGGACACGTACGGCCCGGCGGAAGTCCTGGAACTCAGGGACATCGACAAGCCGGAGCCCGGGCCCGACGACGTGCTCGTGCAGGTGCGCGCGGCTGGAGTGAACCCGGCCGACTGGCACTGCATGACAGGCATGCCCTATCTGATGCGTCTGATGGGATACGGGCTCCGCGCGCCCAAAAACCGCGTCCGCGGCCTGGATGTCGCGGGGCGGGTCGAGGCGGTCGGTGCGAACGTGACGCGCTTCCGACCGGGCGACGAGGTGTACGGCGCCTGCGACGGCTCCTTCGCCGAGTACGCGCGCGGCCGGCACGACAGGCTGGCACCGAAGCCGGCCAACCTCACCTTCGAGCAGGCGGCGGCCGTTCCCACCGCTGCCTTCGCCGCCCTCCAGGGCCTTCGTGACAGAGGGCAAGTGCAGCCAGGGCACAAGGTCCTGGTCATCGGCGCGGCAGGAGGCATAGGAACGTACGCCGTGCAGCTGGCCAAGGCCTTCGGGGCGGAAGTCACGGGCCTGTGCAGTACGACGAAGACGGAACTGGTCCGGTCGATCGGCGCGGACGACGTCATCGACTACACCCGCGAGGACTTCACGGACTTCTCGGAGGGGGCCCGCCGCTACGACCTCATCCTCGACACCGCGGGCAACCGCCCCCTGTCCCTCCTCCGACGCGCCCTCACCCCGGGCGGAACTCTCGTCCTGGTGGGCGGCGAAGGGGACGGACGGTGGCTGCAAGGCGTGGACCGCACGCTGCAGGCGATGGTGCTGTCGCCGTTCACACAGCAGAAGCTGCGCGGTCTGATGTCCGCGGAACGCAGCGCGGACCTCGAGCTCTTGAAGCAACTCATCGAGGCGGGCAAGGTCACGCCGGTCATCGAGAGGACGTACTCGCTGGGCGAGGTTGCAGAAGCCATCCGGCATCTGGAGGAAGGTCGCGCACGCGGCAAGATCGTCATCACCCTGTGAGCTGACGGTGGGCGCGGATCAGTCGGCTCCCGCTGGATCGTCAGCGCGAAAGAGCCGGAGATGCTGGAGCGGTTCCGTAGCGACCACCTCGGCGGGACCATTCAGCAACTGTCGACAGTGACCGGGTGGCCATCCACCGTTCGATGTCACATCAGGGCACCTACGGCCGGGGCAGGAGATCCGACATCACGGAACGCGGCAGCGACGGGTTGGCTGCCGCTGCTTCCGCCACCTGCCGGTCGGCGTCGGTGAGCAGTTCCACGATGACCGGCGGCGGGAGTGCCGGATGGCCGGCGGCTATGGGCCTTGTCTGTCCGTCCGCCAAGCAGGCGAGCAGGGCTTGGGCCGTCGCGTTGTGGTGCCGGGCGATCTCGCGAAGCGCCTTCTGCGCTGATGGTTCGTGCCGGGTCAGGTCCTCCAGCAGCGCCGGACTCGCGTCCGGGTTGGACGCCACCTTGGCAAGGACCTGGACTCCGTGTCGGTCGACCATGGCGCGCAACTGTGCTTCGGTGAGGCCCGGGTGCGGAGCGATGGACTTGACCACTTTCGCGTCGGAGTCGCCGGCCAGCGCGTCGCGGACCTCCGGCGCCAGATCGCGTCGTTGAGCCAGGAGCATGCGCGCGGCCGAGTTCCGCGACTGAGCCAACTGCTGGATCTCGGCAGGAGACGCGGCGGCGATCCGCGGCAGCAGGGTGGCGCCGATCTTGGTGGCGCCGGCCAGGTGGGTGAGCACGTCGAGCGGCACGTGCGGGTTGTGCGCGAGCCTGCGCCGTACGTCGTGGCCGTGGTCGCCGGCCAGTGTGCGGATGAGGGCGTCGTCGATCGCGGGATTCTCGGCGAGGTCGGCTCGGACGCCGGGAACAGGGTCTGTGGCCAGCCGCCGGTACACCTCCGGGGGCAGATCGGGGCGGGCGGCGAGCGCCCAGCGCACGAGATTCGAAGGGTGGTACGCGAAGTCGACGACGGCTTCGGCGGGTGTCGCCGGGTTCTGCAGTGCCGCCTCCTGTATGTCCTGCATGGTGGACTCGTGGGACCCGTCGCAGGAAGCACCCGGCCGCAACTGGCAGTCGCGCCGCGGGCATTGCGGATCGTGCACGAACGGCGTCGCTCCATGGTCACAGGCCAGACATCGCTGCGCCGGAGGCAGCCCCTCGCCGGTGATGAGCGCCGCCAGCACGTCCGGAGGCGTCACCTCGTTGGCGGCCACCGCGCGGCGGACCTCGGCGTGCGGATGCCCGGCCAGCCCGGCGGCCACTTCTGGTGTGGTCCACGACGCGAGCTCGGCGACAACGCGTACGTCCGGGTCCGCGGCGAGCGCCTCCACCGCATCGGCCGGGAGACCGGAGCAGCCGGCCAGCTTCTCCCGGCGCTCCGGGACCGGATCTGCCGCGAAGAGGCGCGCCCATTCCGGGCTGCCGGCGCCCTCGCGGAGCAAGGCGAGGGCGGCGTCAGGCTGTGCCGCAGGATCGACATCGGCGGCGGTCAGCATCCCCTCGTAAGCAAGCTGCACACCGCATTCCTCGACGCGCGAGACCAGCGCGACCGCCTGCGCACGGCTGAGGTCCGCCCGACCGGCGAGGTACATGGCAATGTCGGCATCCGCGACCGCGATCAGCCGGTTGACCAGCTCGGACGGCAGCGCCGCATTGGCAGCGAGCCCGCACAGGACATGATTCACAAAGGGAATCCTGCCTGGACCTCGTTCACTTGGCTCACAATTTCGGCGTCAACGAGTTCTCGGTGACGCCGGGAACCGCGCGAGCGGCCCGCCGACCGGGGGCGGGTTACAGGCGGAGGACGATCAGGGCGGTGTCGTCGGTATTGCCGGTGGGTGGGAGGAGATCGGTCAGGAGGGCGTCGGCCAGGGCCTCGGGGGCGGCGTGCCGATGGTGGGTGAGGGAGTCGGCGAGGCGGTTCAGGCCGGTGTCGATGTCTTCGGTACGGCGTTCGATCAGGCCGTCGGTGTACAGGACCAGGTTGGACCCTTCGGCGAAGGGCACGCGGGCCTGGGGACGGGGTACAGGTTCGGGCCGGGCGCCGAGCGGCGGGTCGGTGGCCTGGTCGAGGAAGACGACGGTGCCGTCGGGGTGGAGCAGGGCGGGGGGAGGGTGACCGGCGCAGCTGTAGGTGATGGAGCGGTCCTCCCAGTCGATGAGTGTCGTCGCTGCGGTGGCCGACTCGGCGCCCTCCACGAAGCGGGCGTACAGGCCGAGGGCGTCCAGGGCCTGTGCCGGGCCGTCGGCGACGCGGCAGGCCGCGCTGAGGGCGCTGCGCAGCTGTCCCATGGCGCAGGCGGCGGCGAGGCCGTGGCCGACGACGTCACCGACGGCGACGGCGAGCCTCCCGCTGGTCAGCTCGACCAGGTCGTACCAGTCGCCGCACACGTTCAGGGCACCGATGGCAGGCTGGTAGCGCACGGCCGCCTGGTGGTGGCCGAGGGGTCTGGGGGCCGGCAGCATCGCCGCCTGCAGGGCCAGGGCGACCTCGCGTTCGTGGGCGTGGGCCTTGCGCAGGCGTTCGTTGATCTCCTGCAGTTCGCGGGAGCGGGTGTAGAGCTCGGCCTCCAGCACCCGAGCCCGGCTGTCGCGGCCCGGGCCGCCCCGGGCGCGGATGAGTTCGGTGACCTCCTCCACGCGGTGCACGATCAGCGCCACCTGCCCGTCAGGGCCGTGGACGGGTGCGTTGACCGGGCTCCAGTAGTGTTCCTGCCAGTGGCCGGGCCGCTGGAAATCCTCGATGTCGTAGCGGAGCAGCGCCATGGTGTCGCGCTCGCCGGTGGCCACCACCCGCAGCATCGACTCCCGGGTTTCCCGCATGCCGGCCGCGGCCGGATCGTTCGGGTTCTCGGGGAAGACGTCGAAGATATAGCGACCCAGCAACTGCTCGCGGGTACGCCCGGCCAGCCGCAGGAAGTCGTCGTTGGCGTCGGCGTACACCAGGTCAGGAGTGAGCAGCGCCACCATGCCGGGCAGGGCCCGGAAGACCACCGCATAATCGATGTGCGGTTCCCTCATGTATTGCCTGCCTCGGCGCCGAGCGTCACTGTGCCGTTCCACGATAGGAGCGAACACGTCACGGGGCCCGCCGGGCACTGCTCTCTCCGCGGCCGAAAAGCCCCACGCGCTGAGTGTAGAGCGAGCCGGGGGAGGCGAGATCTGAAACTCAGAAGTCCCACGTGTGCGCCTGGTGCCGGGTCCGGTCGGCGGGGGCGCCGTGCCCGGCCGTGGTCCCGCTCGGCCCCTGTCTCCGAGTCCTCGAAAGGGGTGCGGTGACAGCCCGGTGTTGACTTCCCGTACGCGCATGGCGTTCATGGAGACGTGACACTGCCTGTGACACCTGTGACTGCAGTGACGGGGCACGGGTCTTCGAGCGAAGGAACGCCATGGCGCGCATCACCGGCAGAACCATCCTGATTGTCGGCGCCTCGTCGGGCATCGGCGCCGAGGTGGCGCGCCGCCTCGCCCCCGGGGGCAACCGAATCGTCATCACCGCACGGCGTGCCCCGGAGCTGGCCGCCATCGCGCAGGAGATACGAGCCGCGGGCAGCGACTGCCTGCACATCGCCGCCGACGCCCTGAAAGCACGGGCGGCCGCCGACGTCGTTGCGGCCGCGACGGCGGAGTACGGGGCCATCGACATAGCGCTGCTCAACGCCGGCCAGGGACCGGACATGGCCATGGACCAGGTCACCGTGGACGACGTCTCACGGATCATGGCGTTGAACTACGACGTCGTCGTCAACTACCTCATTCCGCTGATCGGGCAGATGGGAAGCCAGAAGGACGGGGGACTGATCGCCCACACCAGCTCACTGGCCGGGCTGATGGGCATCCCCCGCCAGGGACCGTACTCGGCGGCCAAGGCAGCCGCGCGCACGCTCATCGATGCCGCGCGCGTCGAACTGGCGCCCCGGGGCATCCGGTTCACGACGATCCACCCCGGCTTCGTCGCCACCGAGCGCATCAGCGAAGACAGCCTGCCCAAGCCCTTCCAGATCAGCCAGGACCAGGCGGCCCGGCACGTCGTACGCGCCCTGGAGAAGGAACCGGCGCAGGCATACTTTCCCTGGCCCACGGCGGCGCTGGTCCGCACCCTGCGCACCCTGCCCACACCGGTCTCCTCCCTGCTCCTGCGAAAACTGGCCTCCTCATAGGGAAGCGCTCCTGCTCCGGTCACCCTGACGACCAGCGTGTGCACGGGTGGCCGCCGTACCGGGCCGGAGCGAGTAGGCCGACGACCGGATCAACAAGGTGCTCACAGCGGTGCGCATGTTCCTGGCCGCCCTTCAGTAGCCCGAACGTGAAGCAAGTGACGGGATGGACCGTCAGGCCGCGGTGAAGCGGGCGCCGGGCCTGTCGAGCGGAGCCGTCGAATATTCACTGCCGTGCCGGTCGGGGGGAGTGCACACTCGCTTCATGGCGGACATACGCGCATTCCGGGACGAGGTCAGCCGCTGGGCGGCCGGCGGTCCCGGCGAACCGGCGAGTGATCTGGCGGCACGACTGGGGTTGCGGACGGCGGTTCTGCTGGAAGGGCCGAGTGACCTTGCGGCCGTCGAGGCACTGGCCGCACGGCGTGGCCGGGACCTGGCCGCCGAAGGGGTGTGCGTCATGTCGATGGGCGGGGCGATGAGTGTCGGCCGCTATGCCGGACTTCTCGGGCCACCCGGTCTTGGCCTGCACCTGAGGGGACTGTGCGACGAGGGCGAGCAGAGCTTCTACGACCGTGGCCTGAAGCGGGCCCGGGCGCCGCACCAGGGCTTCTTCGTGTGCGCGGCGGACCTGGAGGACGAGCTCATCCGCGCGCTGGGCGCGGGGCGGGTCGAGGAGATCATCCAGGCCGAGGGCGATTCGCGGGCCTGGCAGACCTTCCAGCGCCAGCCCGCACAGCACGGTCGGCCCCGGCAGCAGCAGTTGCGGCGCTTCCTCGGCACGAAGAAGGGCCGCAAGATCCGCTACGGCCGACTCCTGGTGGAGGCCCTGGACCCTGGACGGGTACCGGCCCCGCTCGACGACCTCCTCGCGAGCCTGTGACCGACGCACGGAAGCGCGGTCATGTCATCGCAGTTGGCCAGTCCCAGCGTCGCTCGTTCGGCCACCCTTCGTGGGGAACCACCTGTCCCGGAGGCCCTCGTCTCCTCGCCGCCGTCCCGCCGAGGCGTCGGTGTCGGGTTCTTTCACCGGGTCGCCCTCTGGATTGTCCCGGCCGCCGTTACGGCTGGGTGGGCGGCACGGGTACGACCGCGCACGTCGACCCGTCCACGGGAACGGTCGCAATCTTGCTGACTCAGGTGGCGATGTAGGCCGTTGCTCTCGGCGCCGTCAATGTCATCGGTCACCCGTCCGCGCGGGGTCACCGTCGCCTCGTGCGCCTCCGCGAGGTTGCGACCCGGGTCAGGGCCGGCGAAGGATGCGAGGGGGCGCCGACCTGTGTGAACACCGGGCACCAGCGAGGTCAGGCCGCGCTCGGGGCACCTTGGCCGTGCTGACGAGGACGTACGCGCAACCATGCGACCGGAAGTGGGTATGTCATCCAGCAGCACACGACATCGGGAAACGCCGACCGGGCTCCGGACATCGCGGGCCCGCTCGGCGACGTTCGTGAGGGGGACACGTGACGATGACCTGCCGAGCCATTCACCGGTGGAAGAACTGATGCCCCAGCGGAGCGGAGCGCGCCCCGAGTCCGAGGAGAATGCCGTGGAGACGGCCTGGCGCATTCATGGGGCGGTCGGAGAGTGGACGGCCCGGGTCGACGCCAAGGCCTCGTTCGCTCTCACGCTCGAAGCAGCCGCTGCGGCCGGGATCATCGCGCTCTCCGGCAACGACAACCTCTTCGCCGATCTGAACGGTTGGGCATCCCGTTGCCTGCTGTGGGCCGGCAGCGCGCTCATCATGGTCGCTGCCGTCTTCTCGGTACTCGTCGTCGTACCCCGGCTTCGCGTCCCCTGGACACAGGCCGAAGCTTCGGACAACTTCGTCTACTTCGGCCACCTGATGCACCGCGAGGCGACCGAGCTGGCGGAGTCCCTGAGACGTACCGAGCTCCTCCCCGTCCTCAGTCGGCAGCTCATCGTCATGAGCAAGATCGCCTGGAGCAAGCACCGGCACGTCCAGATGTCGTTCGTCTTCTTCTCGCTGGGGCTCGTTCTCGTGATCATCGCCGGAGTACTCGCCTGACCGTCAGCGATGACCGCGATGCCCAGGACACGACACGGCCACCTCAGGCTCCGGTGTGCAGATGCGCCGCCCAGAGCGACGGGGCCCACGGGCGCTTCGCCCGCCCCCGGTGCAGGGCGAGGTGCAGAGCGTACGCCGGGCTTTCCGTCCGCGGCGCCGTGGCGTCGTCACCCGCCAGTCGGGTGTAGAAGTCGACGGCGATCTCTCCGGCCGCCGTGTCGTCGACGGGCCAGAGGGTGCCGATCACATGGCGGTAGCCGCAGAGCATGAATCCGGCCGTGATGTGAACGGACTCGTCCGCCAGCCGCTGGTTGGTCAGCGTGGTACTGCACGCCGAGAGGTAGGCGAGTTCGGCGTCCGCGATGTGCAGTGAGGAGATCGCGTCGACCGTGAGGCGTGCCGTCCCGTTGCCATCGCCATCGGCGCGATCGCCGTCGCTCAGGAGCAGTCCGCTGAGCCCCGGAGAGCCCCACTCGCTGACGGCGTGGCAGGCGAAGTGGACCACGGGGTGGGCGGGCAGCGCGCCGAGCACGGTCCGCGGCGTGTTGTGAGGAGGTCCGATCCGGGTCGCACCGGGCAACAGGCCGACGATGTGTTCGGTCTCGATCCTCACGTGCCGCAGCGGGCGGGTCGTTCCGGTCGGCTGTGCCATCTCGACCAGCAGGGCGCCCTTTCCGCTCCCGGAGGCGACGCCGCCGGGCCTGGACGCGGGAACGGGTGCCGTCGTCCGCGCGGGGCGCCTCGCGTGCGCCAGAGCCCGAAGGGTCGGCGTCCAGGAGGAGACCGCACGATCCATGACGGTGCGTGCGGGCCCGCACCGCGCTCCGCCTTCCTGGTGGTGACCCGAAGCATGCCAGGGCAGAAAGGACGTGACACCGGCCGGGCACCACCAGATCCTCGGCCACTCACCGGGATCGTCGTCCAGGCGAAGGGACCGGGTCAGTCCGAGCCGCTCCAGCACCGGCTCCGCCACATGGTCCCACTGCCACTCCAGCAGCTCGACGAGATCCCGCATGCGCCGCTTGGCCTGTGCGTAGTCGGTCACTGGCTCGGAGCCCGGCACACGTCCCTCCAGCAGCCGGCCCGCCCAGTCGATCACACGGTTCTCGGTCACCTCAGGGAGGCGCACGACGGTGACGGGTGAGTGCGGATCCGAGGTGAGCAGCAGGGCGTCACCGCGATGCCTGCTGACCGCCAGCATGATCACCATGCCGTGCTCGGCCTGCCGCCGGAGTGTTTCCAGGTCGGGGCGGCCGAGAAAGCCGTCCAGGCCGGGAACGGCTCGGATGCGCGAGAGGAGCGCGTGCCATTGCGAGTCCATCGCGGCCCGGTCGGCGGCGATACGCCGTACGGCCTGGCCGGGGCTGACCACGCTGTCAGTGCCGTCGGTGTCTCCGGTCCCGTCGTCCTGCGCACCGGACGCCTCGTCGAACTGCTCGGCGAGACTGATGTGGTCGGCGGCGTCTCGCCTCGCCCGTAGGGCTTCGAACTCGTCGGCCAGGTCGGGGCAGGCCGCCCGTAGTTCGTCGATGTCGCCGCGCATGTCGAGGGTCTGGTTGAGCATCACACCGCGTGCCTGCTCCAGCAGTTCGACAGCCCGTCCGGGATTGCCGCAGTCCAGTGCCGCCCCAGCGGCCTCGCTGCCCAACCCTTCCATCTCCCCGAGGCCGAACTCCCTGTCCCCGCGCGCCAGCCGCCAGGGAGCGAGCTGCCCGAGCAGGTCGACCGCGTTCTCGTAGGCCCGCAGAGCCCGCCCGGTCTCGCCTGCCTCCAGGGCAGCACGCCCGAGGGCACGGGCCGCCCTGATCCGGTCCCCGACCGGGCTGACCGTGGAGCGGGCCGCCCGGTCGAGGAGACGCAGGGCGTCCTCGAGCTCCGCACGACCTGCCCCTGCCCGGTAGGCGGTGCGCAGCGCGGCCGCGCAGCCGGTCAGGACGGACGCCTCGTCGGGATGGTGAGGAGCGAGGGAGGCGACAGCGCGACGGGCGGTGGCCACCGCCTCGTCGAGGGCTTTGGGCGAGGCGTCGTGGCGGTACCGCAGTCGCCATGCGGTCGTGAGATTGGCGAGCCGGTGGGTCTGGTCGGGGTGACCCGGTGGCGAAAGGGCGACGGCCCGGCGGCCGGCGGTGACGGCGGCGGCCAGCTCCCGCCGACCGCCCCTCACGCCGTACTGGAACATCAACGCCCCGCAGAGTTGGGACAGGAGAGCGGGCAGGTCTGGATGGCCGCGCTCGGTGACCACGACAGCCGTGCGGGCGGCGGCGACCGCCTCGCCGACCGTGTTCTCGGCGTCCGGCGAGTCCTGTCGCTGGTGGAGCACCTGCAGAGCCCCGGAGAGGTTCGACTGGTACATGGCGTGGTCCGGGTGAGCGGGTGGGCAGGCGGAGACGGCCTCGCGTGCCGCTTCGACCGACTCGGTCAGGTGCCGCAGCTCACCGCTCCGGTTGTAGCGGGCCTGCAGTCCCAGGCTGAGCTGGGACAGCAGTTGCGGCCGGAGCGGATGTCGGGCCGCAGCGAGGCGCAGACCTTCCTCGGCCGCGCCGGTGCCTTCGCTCAGCACGGTCGGCTCGCCTGTGCGCTCGTGCTGGGACCGCAGGGCCATCGCGAGGTTCAGAAGATACAGCGGCCGGTCCGGGTCGTCGGGGTGAGCGGTGTGGACCGCTGCGCGGGCCGCGCTCTCGGCGTCGGCGAGCCGGGCGAGATCTCCGGTCCGTCGGTAGCGGCGAAGGAGGATCCCGCAGTGGTTGCTCAACAGGGCCGGTCGAGCCCTGTGGGTCTCGGGCACCGCGTCCACCGCCAGGCGTGCGGCGGCCACGGCTTCCTCGCCGGCCACGTCGTCGTGGGCGAGTTCGCTCCACTGATGGAGCGTGGTGGCCGCGTTCGCCATGCGCAGGGGGTACTCCGGCTGCCCTGGCGTGATGCTGGACATGAGCCGGCGTGTGGAAGCCGCGGCTTCCTCCAACACGGAACGCTCTCCCGTGTGTTCGTACAGCATCCGGAGCACGCCGGTGAGATTGGAGAGCTGTCCCGCGAGCGCTGGTGAGCCGACGGGTGTCGCGCGCACCGTCTCACGTCTGAGCGCCACCGCTTCCTCGAGGGCCTCCGTCGATCCGGTCCGTTCGAAGAAGGTGGCCAGCGCCATCGAGAGGTTGGACAGCACCGCGACGGCGGTGGCGCTGCCCACGGTTGCCCTGCCCATCGCCCGCCGCGAGAGGGCGATGCTCTCCGCCAGGGTGGACGGGTCTCCCGTCACCTGATAGTGGACGAGCAACTGGTGGGCCAGTGAGGTGAGATGGGCGGCCTCGTCAGGATGACCGGGAGGCGTGGTGGCAACCGCACGGCGGCCGATCTCCACCGCCTCGTCGAGATCCGAACCGCTGCCGGTCCGGTGATGGCGGTCGAGCAGGGAGTTGGCAAGGTTGCCCTGGGCCTTGAGGAGTTCGGGATCGCCTTCGGCAGCGGCCCGCACGGCGAGCCGGCCGGTGTCGATCGCCTCGTCCAGGGCCCGGGGATCACCGGTGCCGTCGTAGACGTCCTGGAGGACGAGCATGAGGTTGCCGAGCGTGGCCGCCCGGCCCGGGTGACCCTGGGGTGTGGCCGCCGCCGCTTCCCTCAGGGCGCGAACCGCCTCGGACAGTACCGCGGCGCCGTCTTCCGCGGAACGTGCCCGCGCGCGCAGGGCCAGTCCGAGCGTCAGCAGGTGGCGATATCGCTCGGGGCTGTGCGCGGGCAGAGAGGCCAGCGCCGCGCGGCACACCTCGGCACACTCGTCGAGGACGGTCATGTCGTCGGTCGTCCGGTACAGGTCGAAGAGCGACTGGGCCAGCGCGAGGGCGAACTCCTCGGGGCCGTCGAGCGCATCGCCCCCGGACCGCACGGCCCTCCTGGCCGCGTCGACGGACTCCCGTACGGCGTCGGCGTCCGCCGTGCGGGATCCCAACGACCCCAGAACGGCGGCGAGGTTGGCGAGAGGCAGGGCGGCCCCCGCTCCGTCGGGTACGAGGGCGACAGCCTGCCTGGCGTGGGTCGCCGCCTCGACGAGCGCCTCCTCGTCATCGGTCCGTTCGAAGTGCGACAGGAGGGCCAGGGCGAGATTGCTGAGATTGCGGGCCCGGTCCTCGGCCGGTGCGGCATCGAGAGAGGCGGCCCTGCGGCCGGCTTCCAAGGCGTCGTGCAGATCCTCCGGGGAGCCGGTTCGGCCGTAGCGGGCGTGCAGCGCCCCGACGAGGTTCATCAGACGGGCCGCCAGGTCTTGCTCCGACGACGGGGAGGACGATCCGTCCTGCGACGCGGAGCAGGACGATCCGTCCTGCGACGCGGAGCCGATGCTGCTGCCGGTGCCAGGGCTGGGGCTGGAGCTGTCACAGGTCTCGGCCACGGTCACACGGACGGCTTCGCGTGCCGCGGCGACCGCGTCGTCCAGCAGTCCCGCCTCACCGTCCTGGCGGTAGAGCGTGAGCAGAGCACCGGAGAGATTGGACAGGCAGGCCGCCCGCCGGCCGCTGTCGGCCTTCGAGGTGGCCGCGATGTGCCGGAGGACGAACAGGGCCGGTCGCAGGGCCGCGCCGCCCCGGGAGCCCGGAGCGTGCCGGTCGATCGCCGACACCATCCGGTCGTGACACTCGCGAAGCGAGAGCCCGGGAGCGGCCGGAGGCCCGGCGCCGGGCACGTGCGCGGCGGCGGCCCGCCCGTAGAAGTCGGCGACGGCCCGGGGCAGATGAGTCGCACCCTCCGCGATCACGGGGAGGAAGTACCAGGCGGCCGCCCGCAGGTCCGCTTCCGCGGCGTCCTCGCCGGCCCCCGGAACGGTCGCGCGCCGGAGATGCAGCTGTCCCGCCGCGGCGGCCGCTTCCCCATCCTCGAAGAGGTCACCGACCGAGGCCAGCAGACGCCCGAGGGCTGTGATGGCGCCAAGCCCGGTGGGCCCACCGGCCCAGTCTTCGCCGACGGGGGCGTCGGTGTACGCGCGGACTGCCCCGAGCAGGTCCGCGCGTTCGGCGGACGAGCGGGTCACTCCACGCTCCCGGCACTCGGCGACGTGTACAGCCACGCGACCGCCTGGTAGTGCTTCACCACGGCGGTCACCCGGGTGAACTGCTCCTGGCTCAGTCCGGGATAGCCCGGCGTGACGACCTGCCGGTAGAGGAACTGGCTGATCAGCAAGCCCAGTTCGGCACTTTTCTGGGCCTGGAGGGCATCGCGCAACGGGGAGCTGTCGAGCAGGCGGCAGAAGCTCAGGACCGCCTCGCCCTCGTAGCCGTTGGCGCCGGTCTTGAAGGTGCCGGCGTCGCAGGCCATCCGTAGACGCATCCGGTCGTCGTGGCGCTCGTTGTCCTGGCGGAGCCGGGATCTCATCGCGTTGACCAGCCCGGGAAGCGCCTGGGTGATGTCGGTGTCCAGGGGCAGGACGACGTTCATGCCGTCGCCGCTGCGTTGGTGCTCCAGATCCTCAAGATCGAAACCGATGTCGCCGAGGACATCGCGTACGAGCCGGTCCAGACGGGTCTGCAGTGTCCCCCTGCTCAAGGCGTCACGGTCGGAGTACCCGACCACGTCGACCCCGAAGCCCATCCGCATCTCGGTGGGCTTGGGCGGGCTGTCGTTCCCGTGGCCGCGCGTTCTCGCCGCGCCCGGTGACGACGCCTCCGACGAATCGGACGCCTCCGGCATCGGAAGCCGTACGGTGAACTCGTCGGTTCCGGCGTGGGGTTGCATCCCCATCGCCGCCTCCTCCGTGAGTCTGTAGCCTGCCTTCGCCGTGACGTGCACCTCCTCGCAGCCTGCCGGTACCAGAAGGACGAACCAGCCGACGTGCGAGCCCAGCCGCACCTCACCGCCGTCGACCGCGCGATGCCGCCAGCGACAGGCACGACCCCCGACTCCGAAGACGGTGATGTCCGGCGTGAGGGCGGAAAGTGGCACACGCGCGAGCCCCCCGTCTCCGTCGCCACTGCCGACTCTGCCTCCGCCCGAACCCGGGCCGCCCGTGCCGCCCCGGCCGTCGGCGTCAGGGAGGGCGAACTCCAGATCGTGGGTCAGTACGTACGTCCGCGCCGGCTCGGGCCGTGCCACACCGGTGGGCAGCGCGGCGTTGACGATGAGGTCCCCGGCGTCGAACGAGAAGCCCGCCTCGGCCCATTGCGGCCCCGGCACCTCCGGGTCGAAGTCCACGTCGTAGCGCGCCTTGACCAGATACACGTCGCGGCCCGGCAGGTCGGGCGGCGTGGGCAGCGGCCGCACCTGCCAACCGTGGAAGACGATGTTGCCGACCGCGGCCCCCGAGGAATGCTGTTCCCAGGAACGGACGTCATCCCTCAGGAACAGCCCGACCTCCGCCAGCGGTTGGGCGTCCTCGGGTGGCAAGTCCGTCGGGAGGTCGGCGTGTTTGGGACGTAACTCCATACAAACGGCTCGCTTCCGTTCGCGCGCGGGCCCGTTGGCCCCACGAGTCGATGACCGTCCACATCTGAACCGTTTCGCTGCACGGCTCGCTCTGTGCAGTGTAGGCAATACGAAGGGTAGCCATCCGGGGGACAGGAAATGCGACAGGACGGCAGGGCACACACATGACGGGTCCCGAACCCGAGGACTTCGACGGGCCGAATCAGCAGTCTCTCAGCGAACTGCTGGACGCGTATGGGCGCACGGACGACCTCGGCATCCTCCGGGAGATCGTCCGCGTACTGAGGAGAGCCGCCACGGCCCCCGAGGCGCGCGACACCCTCCCCTTCCAGCTGACCGGTGCTCTGCAGAACCTGTTCGCGCGCACCGGCGAGATAGCGCTGCTGGTCGAGGCCGTCGAGACCGGCAGAGCGGCGAGGATCCGCGACGCGGCGGCGGGCCGGCCGTCGCACGTCGCCCTGCTGTCGAATCTCGGAGCGGCCCTGGAGGAACTCCACCAGCGCCAGGGCGGCACCGACTTGCTGGCCGAAGCCGTCGGCGTGAACCGCGAGGCCGTACGACGCTCCGATCCGGGTGACCGCAACCGGCCGGGTCGCATGGCCAACCTGTGCAACTCCCTGCACTCGCTGTACCGCGAGACCACCAGCGAACGCGCCGCGTTGGACGAGGCGGTGACGGTGGGCCGGGAGGCGGAGGCGCTCACCCGGGGTCGGCGGGACACCGTGCGCGCGTTCGTGACGGGCAACCTGCAGAACGCCCTGGTGTCCCTGTTCGAACGAACCGATGAGAGCGGCCTGGCGGACGAGGCGACCAGGATGGGGACGGAGACGATCGCGACCTTCGCCGCCGAGGACCCGCGCCGAGCGGTCGCCCTGTCCAACCACGCCGGCGCACTGCGGGCGCTCGCCGCGCGCACCGGCGACCGCGCGCTGATGGACGCCTCGCTCACGGCGGCGAGGGAGGCGGTGGAAACCGTCGGCGACGACCGCCTGGACCGCCTCCTGTGCCTGACCGGCCTCGCCGCCTCCCTGCGTCTGCTGTACAGCAACACCGGCGACGACGCATGCCTCGAGGAGTATGTCCGGCACACCGTCACCGCCGCACGCGAGGCGACGGACGGGCCCATGGCCGCGACCGTGCTCGGGGATCTGTGCCTCGCGCTCCGGCTGCGCCATGACCGGGACGGCGACCTGCAATCCCTGCTGTGGGCAGTGGATGCGGGCCGCCGCGCCGTGGCGGCCACCACACAGGGGCAGGCACACGGCGTCGTGGTCATCAACCGACTGGTCAACGCCCTCCACCTGCTCGCGACACACGAACAGGACCCCGAACCGCTGGCCGAGGCCGTCACGCTGGCACGGCTCGCCGTCACCTGCTGTCCACCCGACCATCCCCACCACGCCGGAAACCTGTACGACCTCGCCCGACTGCTGCTGGAGACGGCTCGGACCAGCCCGGACCCCGCGCCGGCGCGGGAGGCCGTCGACATCTGCCGTTCGGCCGTGGCCGCGCTGGACGACGACAACCCGGACATGGCCGGTGCGCTGCTGAACCTGTCCCAAGCGCTGTGCGCATTGTGGCCGGACGACCAGGCGGCGGAGCCGGGCACCGTGACGCAGCTGGAGGAGGCGGTGACGCTGGCGCGCGCAGCGGTGACGATGTTGCCCGCGGAGTCCACCCTGATGCCCGCCGCTGTCCGTACGCTCGGGCAGGCCCTTTTCGCTCTCGGCGGCGCCCATCCCGACCGGACCCGAGGGCGCGCGGCCCTCGAAGAGGCGCACGACGAACTGACGGAACGTGTCGCCGCACGCCATGAGGCGAGGGCGAAGGACCGCATCGCGGCAGCACGGCTGGCCGGCCGGGCGGCCCACCTGGCCGGGAACCACACCGACGCCCTCGCCGCCTTCGAGCGGGCCGTCGACCTGCTGCCGAGGATCGCGCCCCGCGAACTCCTGCGCGAGGACCGGGAATCCGGCCTCGGAGCGGTGGCCGGGCTGGCAGCGGAGGCGGCGGGGGCCGCCACCGCCGCAGGACAGCCCGGACGTGCCCTGGAACTGCTGGAGCAGTCACGCGCGCTGCTTCAATCGGAACTGGTGGGAACCCGGACCGCTCTGGACACGCTGGCGGATCGTGAACCGGGCCTGGCCGAGGAGTTCCGCGGCCTCCGGTCCCGCACTCGAGCGGCGGAAGGCCTCCTTCCCTCGACCACCGGCCCCGGTCTCGATCCCGCCCTCTCCGACCGGGCGGCCGCCCGGTGGCGCAAGGAACTGGCGGACCACTGGACGGATCTGTTGGCCCGCATCAGGCGCTCGCACGACGACTTCGCACGCTTTCTGCTGCCGCCCGCGCTCGCCGAACTGCGGGCGCAGGCCGCCGAGGGCCCCGTCGTCACGGTCTACGCGGGCCCGTTACGCAGCGACGCGCTCGTCCTGCGGCCCGAAGGTGACCGGCCGGTCGACGTCGTCGAACTGGCCGGACTCTCATGGGAACGAGCGCTGAACCTGGTGGTGCGGCTGCGGTCGGCCTGCACACGGATCTACGGCGAACCGAGCTATGGCGGCCGATGGACGGCGCAGCGGGATCTGGGGAGGGTACTCGGGGATCTGTGGGACACGGTCGCGTCGCCCGTGATGGACGCCTGCGGCATGAGTGTCCCGCCGCCCGAGGGAACCGCCCTGCCCAGGCTGTGGTGGTGTCCGGTGGGCATCATGGCCTTCCTCCCGTTGCACGCGGCCGAGCAGTACGACGAGGCCGGGAGCGGTCCCTCGGTACTCGACCGAGCGGTCACCTCATACACGCCCACCATCGGGGCGCTGGCGCACGCACGCCGGGCGGCCGGCCCTGACGGAGGGCCGCCCGCCGACGAACACTGCGAAGGCGGCACACTGATCGTCGGACTGCCGAACACACCGGGCGCGTCCGCCCTGCCCTCTGCCGAAGAGGAATGCGCCGCCCTGGAGCGCCTCCTCCCCGACGCGACGCCCCTGTACGGCCCGGCCGCCACCCATGACGCGGTGACGGCGGCCATGTGCCACAGCTTTGTTGCCCACTTCGTCTGCCACGGGGTCAGCGACCTACGCGGCAGGGGCTACAGCAGACTGCTTCTCCACGACCACCAGGAGCGTGCGTTCACCGTGGCCGACGTCGCCCGACTCGACATCCCTCACGCGGACCTCGCCTACCTCTCGGCCTGCGAAACCACCGACACCGCGCCGAGGTTCGCCGACGAGGCGCTGCACATCACGGCAGCCTTCCAGACCGCCGGGTATCGCAGCGTCATCGGCAGCCTGTGGAAGATCCAGGGCTCCTCCGGCACACGCATCGCCGCGACCGTCTACGCGCAGCTGACCTCGCAGGGCACCGCACCACCGCAGCCCACCGCCTCGGCCCGGGCACTGCACACAGCAGTCCTCGCTGTCAGGGCCGGGAGTCCGCGGACGCCCGGCCTCTGGGCGGCCCATGTGCACTTCGGCCGGTGACGCGGGGGGCGAGGCGGTGCCTGTCGCCTCAATGCCCCCGGGACAAAGGAGGACCAGTGCGCATCTTCGAGGCAGGGCAGACGGTCGTACGGCGCGACGTGCATCGCTCCGGGCGGGTGTGGAGCGAGCAGGCCCTGCGGGTCGTCGCCGACACGAGCGAGGCTCTGGTGACCGCCTGTGCTCCGGGTGCGGAGGCCCGCTGGCCGGCCCTGTACGCCAAGGCCCGCGCCGACGGCGACCGCTCGGTGCGTACCGACGCGTTCGACGCGATGGCCACGGGGGAGTGGGACCTCTCTCCCGGGTCGTGGCAGGACACCGAGCTGCTGCTGTGGAAGCCGCCGGCCTCATGGTTCAGCGTCAACGCCTTCTACACGCCCGCCGGACTGCGGAACTGGTACGTGAACTTCGAGCACCCCACGGTCCGGACCGTCGACGGGTTCGACACCTTCGACCTGGCTGTGGACCTGGTCGTCGACCCCGATCTGACCACCCTCAGGTGGAAGGACGAAGACGAGTACGCCCATGTGCGCCGGCTGGGCATCGTCACCGACACCGAGCACCAGGCCGTGGACGCCGCCCGCGCCCAGGCCCTGGCGATGATCGAGGAACGCTCCGGCCCCTTCGCGGAGGCCGACGCCTGGGCCGTCTGGAGGTGGGACCCGGCTTGGCCGACTCCGCGTCTGCCGCGATCCGCACCGGCCGCGGAAAGGGCTGCGCCGACAAGGAGTTGAACACTGGACCTCCTTATACGAGAGACGCGCTGTGTGCTCGTTGTGACGGGTGTTGCAGACTGACCGCATGACTCGCATGAGGAAGGTCGCCGCCGCTCTGCTAGCCGCATCGGCCGCGCTGCTCGCGATACCCCCCACCGCCTCCGCCTCCACCACCCCCACCCCGCACACCGCCCTCTTCAGGGAGAGTTTCGACCGTCTCCCTCTCGGCCCGGTGACCGCGGGCCGCGGGTGGACCGCCGACACCGCCGACGGTTCGCTGACCGTCGAGCCCAGCACCACCGGCCACGGCCGCGAACTACGGCTGCACACGGAGGGCAACGGCCGTGCCTTCATGGTCCTGTCCGACCTCGCTCCCCGTGGCAACAGTTTCTGGGCCCGGCTGCGGCTGCGTGTGAACGAGTTCCCGACGGCCCCGGACTGGGCCCACTGGACCATCGCGGAGGCATCCGGCTCCGATGTCCCCACGCTGGTACGCCCGTTGGGCGGTCAGTACGTTCCCACCTCGGGGGCCAATTTCTGGGGGGCCGGCTCCGATCTGGGCACCACCGGGGACTGGACCGCCTGGAAGACCTCCGCCCCCGCCACCGCCGCCACCTGGCAGTGCGTCGAGTTCCACCTCGACGCGAGTGACAACCGCGTCACCGTCTACCTGGACGGGGCGGAGCAGTCCGAGTTGACGGTGTCCACGAAGGAACACGGCGGCACGGCCGGCGACTTCGTCTTCCCGCACTTCGACACACTCAAGCTGGGGTGGCAGTTGTACCAGTCCGAGCCCACGCCGTCGTCGTACGACGTCCGCATGGACGACGTGGCGCTGAGCAGCGAGCGGGTCGGCGGGTGCGCCTCATGACGCAACCCCTGTCCCGCAGAGCGGTGTTGGGCGGGATGGTCGGCGGGCTCGCCCTCACGTCCCTGCCCGCCGGCCCGGCCGTCGCCGCAGGGCGGGACCGCGAGCCGTACGTCCCACTCGCGGTGGCCGGCGGGGGCGGCCCGGCGGGATCGGACCGGGTCCATGTGCTCAAGGTCGGTCCGGACACGGCACACACGGTGGTGGTGCTGGTTCCGGGGATGTTCGGGGCGGCGGGCGACTTCCGCCTGCTCGCCCGGGACCTCGTCCAGGCGGTGCCCGGTGTGCAGGTGTGGGCGTTCGACCGACGTGAGGAGAACCTGGCGGACCGCTCGGGGTTCACCACCGCGGACCCCGTCGGGTACTACCTGGACGGCCACTACCGGTCCCAGGACCCCGCAGCCTCCACCTTCGCCGCCCGGTGGGGCCTTGCCCGCACCGTGGAGGACCTGCGCACGGTCGTGGCTGCTGCGGCCCGCGGCGGCCGGCGGCGGGTGGTGCTCGGCGGCCACTCCTGGGGCGCGACCACCGCGATGGCCTACGCCGCCTGGGACTTCGACGGCCGCCCCGGATACCGGGACCTCACCGCGCTCGTACTTGTCGACGGTGGGGTCCACGGGGCGTTCGGGGGGACGGGACAGCCGGTGCGCAACTCACCGGAGGAGGTGCGGGAGCGGCTGGCTGCCATCGAGGGCGGGGCGGTGTTCGACATGACCCTGAGCGGGGTCGGGCTGGGCGGCCGGACGGAGAGCACACAGATCTGGTACCAGCTCGCGGGTTGGTACGCACACCGCGACCCGGACGGCCGCTCGGTCCTCCAGCCCCGGATGCCCGACGCGCTGCGGCCGCCGGTTCCGGTCACCAACGCCGGTCTGCTGGGCACCCTGGTGGACGCCGGATTCGGCTGGCCCAACGACATCAGCGTCCACTCGGGGCATCTTGCCGACGGTGGTGAGGCGCGCGGCTGGGTCGACACGGGCATCACGCCCATCAGCCGTGTCGCGGCGGCGTACGCGGGTGGCCCGGAGCCGGCCGTGTGGGAGTGGTACTGGCCGTCCCGGCTGTCGGTGGACCTCGACGTCGTCGATCCCTACGCCGACACCGACCTGGCACGCTCACTGGGGCTGCGGCTGCGGCACACCGGGGGCCTGGACGTTCCGCTCTACGCCTTCGAGACGAGCTACGCGAAGGGGACGATCGTGTCGTCCGCGCGTGAGGTCGTGGCCAACTCCCGTATTCCTTACGGGGAATACGCGGCGGACGACGGGATGAACCATCTCGACCCGCTGTTCGCCGACGTGCGGCACAACACCCTGACCCACACCCTCGCACCGTTCCTCACCGGACTGCGCTGAGGAGTGACGACGGGCATCGGCGGGGCATCGCACGGATGCCCCGCCGATGACGGGTGAGCTATTCCCCCGACGGGGAGGTCAGCGGGACGCCCAGGGCGACGGGTGTGCCGAAGTTCGGTGTGCCGTCGGCGTTCCACGTGAATTTCTGCGCCCTGGTGCTGCGGTTCATGTCGCAGCCCCCGCTCGCCGAGTTGTTGGCGTGGTACACCATCCAGTCCTCGGTCCCGTCGGGCGACTTGAAGAAGCCGTTGTGGCCGGGACCGTACACGCCGGCCGCGTTGGACCGCTGGAAGACAGGGTTCGGTGACTTGACCCAGGAGGAGGAACTCAGTGGGTCGCCGCCGTTGTAAGTGAGCATCCCCAGTTTGTAGTCGGGCGTCGAGCAGTGGCTCGCGGAGTAGACGATGAAGGTCTTGCCGCCCCGCTGGAGGACCTCGGCCCCTTCGTTGACCGCGCCGCCCACCGTCTCCCAGCTGTAGGTCGGGGTGGACAGGACTCGTCGGGTCCCGCCGGCGGTCCACGGGTTCGACAGCGGGCGTATGAACATGGGCTGGGAGCCGTTGTAGTAGGTGCCGAGAAGGTAGAGCCGACCGTCGAGCTGAAGGATGCCCGGGTCCAGCTCCCAGGTGTTGTCCTGGGTGGGGTCGAGCAGGTCGGCCTTGAAGCTGTAGGGGCCCATCGGGTCCAGGCCGGCGCTCTCGAGGACGTGGATGCGCTGGGTGCCCAGGTCGTACGGTTCCCTCCCGGCCGTGTAGTAGAAGTACCACCGCTTCCCGTTCGGGCCTTCGAGCAGGTGGAACTCCGGGGCCCACATGGTGCCCGCCCCGTTGGGCCGGGTCAGGTTGAAGATCACCTGGTCGGTGGCCGTGGCCAGCCCGGCCAGCGTCGGGGCCTTGCGCATGGTGATCGTCGAGTTCCAGGTAGTCGTGGCCAGGTAGTAGAAGCCGTCGTGGTACGTCAGCCAGGGGTCCGGACCGTGCGCGGAGAGCGGGTTGGTGAACGTGTTCGGGTTCGTGCCGCCGCCGGTGAAGCCGGGCAGGCGCCACACCCTGCCGTTCGCGGCGGCGCACGGCAGTTGCACCAGGTTGGTGTTCGAGGCCGAGGAACCGCCGCTCGGGGCGACGCACTTGCCGGAGCCGACGGAAACCAGGTTGAAGGTCTTGTCGGTGCCGGTGACCGGCACGGGGACGAGCCGCCACTGCTGGTTGGTCGCGCCGTGGCAGGGCCACTGGATGATCGCCGCGTTGTCCGCCGTGGACGCGCCGGAGACGTCGACGCACTGCCCGGACTGGGTGGTGACCGTGTACGTGTCGGTCGTTCCCGCGACCAGGGTGTAGCCGAAGCTCTGGTTGGCGCCGGAGCCGCAGGTGAAGGCGCGCAGCTGGGTGCCGTTGGCCGACGAACCACCCGGTAGGTCAAGGCAGTTGGCGCCGTTCTGGTTCACTCCCGTCGACGTGAACGCGACGGCGGCGGACGCGGGCGGCGCCACGAGGAAGGCGACCGCCACGGTGAGCAGGGCGAGGATCGCGGAAAGACATCTGGAACGGGTCACGGGCCGTACACCTTTGCTTCGAGGAGGCCGACGGAGTTCGTGCCGTTGCTCGTGAGCAACACCCGCAGTCGCGTGGTGTTCGTGGCGGTGAAAGTGACGCTGTTGTACTGGTTCTTGGCCAGGGGGTAGCCGCTCGCACCGGGCACGTCGACGTAGGCGCCGCCGTCCCAGTACTGGAGCTTCCACGCGGTGGGCATGTCGATGCCCTGGTCGTCGTCGAAGAAGTACAGCTCGGCCCTGTTCAGGGTTTTCGCCGACGGCCAGGTCAGCTCGGCCCACTGCTGGCCGGTCTCGGGCCACGTTCCCCAGCGCGGGTTGACGGTGTCGTTGGACGACGGCGGATCCAGGCCGTCGTTGAGCGCGGTGACGCTCTCCCAGGGGGAGGTGTAGGACGCGGACGCCGTGGCGGACGTCGCCTGGTTGGCCGGTGGCTGGATGCCGCCCCGGTTGAAGACCTTGACCTCGGTGAGGCCGGTCTTGGCTCCGGAGGCGTTGGTCGCCAGGACGCGTATGCGCTGGGCGCTGATCGCCGGGAACCGCACCAGGTTGTAGTTGGCCCGTGGCGCTGCCGGGCTCTTGGTCTGGCCGGGCACGTTCACCCACGAACTGCCGTTGTAGGACTGGACGGTGTACGCTGAGGGGGCCCGGTAGGTGGTGCTCGCCGGCCGGCTGTCCTTGAAGTACAGGCGCACCTCGTCGAGCGTCCGGGCCGTGCCGAGGTTCAGCTCGTACCAGTCCTGGCCGTTGGGGGAGCCGCCCGCGCCCCAGAACGGCTCGTTGGTGGGGTAGCCGTCGACCGCGCCCGTGACGTTGCTGCCGGAACCGGTGTGGGAGGCGGACACGGTCGCACCGGAGGCGAGGTTGGTGAGGTCGGCGGTCAGGTCGACGCCGGCCTTGGCGAGCATGTCGACCATCCGGGGGCTGTTCTGGACGACCTGCCGGGGAGCTTTCAGCCCGGCGACGGCCGTGTGGTGGGTGACCGTGCCGCTGGTCGTCACGTCTCCGGTGGCCGGATCCCACGTGAAGGGCACCAGCGAGCTGACGGTCGCGGCTCTGCTGCCGTTGACGTAGATCGAGTAGCCCTCCGGGACGCCGGGGTAGCGCACCACACCGTCGGCAGGGTCGTCCCAGACGACGGACAGGTCGGCGCCCCGGTAGCGGAGGTTGTTGACGGTGAAGTGGCTCCAGCCGATGTCGATGGGGGAGAGCTCGACCTTGGCGTCGTTGCGGGGCCGCAGGCCGGCCACGTCCTCGATCACCGTCCAGTTGCTGCTGCCCAGGATGTTGTGGTGGATCCAGGAGCGGTAGTCGATCGAGCTGCCGTTCCAGTCGGCCCAGAACTCGTTGGCGTCGGGCCACTGGGTGTTGCCGCCGATGTACTGCGCCCAGGTGTTCCAGTAGAGGAGCTTCTTGTAGTCGGTCGCGTTCATCCAGGAGTTGGGGTAGTTGCGCAGCACGGAGGAGTAGAGCCGGAACTGGACGGTGGAGTTGATGGTGGAGAAGTTGTTGGAGCCGGGTTCCCCGGCGTCGGCCGCCGCCTTCTTGTCGACCTGGTTGGCCGTGTAGAAGGGGAAGATCGGGTACTGGGCCGGGTCGTCGTACAGGCGCAGCGCCTGCTTGTACGTCGCGGTGTCGGGTACGGCTCCCACGGAGAACGGGTAGTAGTTGTTGATCTCCTTCCAGGGCACCCACTCGTTGGTCGACTTCAGCCGGTGCTCGAACAACTGCCGGCTGGGGTTCCACAGCACGTTGACGATGGCGTCCTTGATCTGCGTCGCGAGCGTGTGCATCTCGGTGGCCTTGGCCGTGTTGCCGATCGTCTCGTAGGCCTGCGCGGCCGCCGTCGCGCCGCTGTACTGGTAGGCGGACTCGGCGCGGTCCATGGTGCCGGGCTTCCAGTGGAAGGAGACCGCGTCGGCGTCGTTGCCGGTGAGGGCGCCCCAGTCGTACTCGATGAGCTTGTTGTTGTCGTGGTCGTAGTGGGCGAGTTGGCCCTTGACGTCACCCTCGGCGTAGTGGGCGAGGTTGGCGGCTATGGCCGGCTGGCCGCCGTGGATCTGGTAGCTCTTCCACGCCGCCTCGGCGATGTACTGGGTGTAGCTGTTGGACCAGTTCTCCGGGTCACCGGGGTTGTCCAGGAAACGGCCGCCCTTGGAGGTCTGGCCGACGCCGATCCAGTCGCCGTACGCGTAGGCGGGATCGCGCAGGTACTTGAGGTCGTCGATGTGCATGGGCTGGGTGAGCGCGATCGCGTTGTTGTAGCCGAGGACGCCCTCGGTCGAGGTCGGGAACTGGAAGGTCTGGCCGGGGATGTCGGCGTCGAGGTTGTTGAAGCGCATCAGCCACCAGCGGTAGTAGATGTTCTTCTTGATGGCGGGCTCGGGCACGTCGATGTAGGGCACGTTCTGCGCCCACCACAGGTTGTAGGCCTTCACGTGGGTGGCGAACGCGGTCGCGGGGGAGTGGCCCGCGTAGGCGTTGTACTCCGTCAGGGACGCGGGGATCTCGTCGGTGACGAAGCCCATCACCACTTTGGCGGTCACGGTGGCCCCGGCCGCGATCGTCACCGACCGGTTGAGCCCGCCGCTCGAAACGGTGAATCCGTCGCCGGTGAGCCGTGGGCGGATGGTGGTGAGGTTGTTGTACGCGTTCACCTGGCCGGTGAGCTCGCTGCCGGTGCCCGTGGTGGCGTACGGGGAAGTCGCCCGTATCTGCAGCGTGGTGGAGGCGGAGCCGTTGTTCTTGATCGACAGGTTGGTCACGGCGACGTTGTTGTCGGTGAGGAACTTGGTCTGGTCGACGGTGACCGAGCCGCTGGTGTGCACGCTCTTCCAGTGGCTGGGCGTCTGCCGGCGCTGGGAGACCTGTTCGGTGAACGTGCCCGGGCTGAGTGCCACGGTGTAGGCGTTGTTGTCGCTGATGCTCTCCCAGTAGGCGACGTGGCCGCCGAAGCCGAGCACCGCGGGGTTGTGCGTCTTCATGAACAGCGCGCGGCCGCGGCTCATCAGCCAGGGGCCGGCCGGGTCGTCGCCGGAGCGGGCCAGCAGGCGGTCCATCCAGAAGTCGGTCCCCGAACTCTCCGCGTCGTAGATGCTCCGCATCATGTCGCCCGGGGTGTAGGCGACGGGAGGGGCCGGGATCGCGGGTCCGCCGAAGGTGGGGAACCCGATGGTCTGCGCGGCGCTCGCCGGAGTCGCGGTGAGGACGGAACAGACGCTGAGCACCAAGGCGACGAGGAGGCACCTCATGCGCCTGAGCCGTGGCAGAAGGGCGTGCGGTCTTCTCATCGGATGCTCCCTGTCCGGTTGACAACAGGCGTTCGCTCGCGATGGCGCCGGTGTTCATGAACCCGAGGAGTGCGAAAAGCGACCTAAAAGGTTTTCGCAACGTAGAAGCGAGCTGATGAAGTGTCAAGAGGGAGACATGAGAGGCAAATTGGTGACGGGAGCGGTTCAGGACACCAGTGAGTCGGTCAGGACAGCGGTGCCGTGGATCCCCTGATCACCAGGCGGCAGGGCAGGGCCTCGACTCCCGAGCGTCGCACCCCGGCGATCGCCGTGAACAAGGCGCGAGCGGCCGTCCGCCCGACCTGCTCCAGGTTCATGTCGATACTGGTCAGCGGCGGCCGGGAAGCGGAGGTCAGGACCTGCCAGTTGTCGAAGCCCATGACCGCCACGTCCTCCGGCACCCGGTGCCCGCGCTCGCGCAGCACCTCGATGACGCCGCGCGCGATCTGATCGCTGCCGCACAGCACGGCGTCCACGTCGGGGTGCTGATCCAGCAGCATCGCGGTGGCCGCCCGCCCCCACCCCTCCGACCACGCACCGAACCGCGGTTCGCCGACCAGGGCGAGCCCGGCACCGGCGAGCGCGGTCCGGGCTCCTTCGGCCCGCTCCCGCGCCGCGAGGTACCCGGGGTCGCCGGTGATGTGCGCGATCCGGGTGCGGCCACACGCGATCAGATGCTCCACCGCCATGCGGCCGGCGTCGACGTTGTCGGGAACGATGGACAGATCATCCGGATCCTCCGACGGCGCGTACGCGTAGACCACGGGAACGGGCACTTCCCGGCCCAGGGAGGGGCGGGCATCGGTGCGGCTGCCCACGACGATGAGCCCGTCGACCCGGCGCCCGAGCAGTGCGCGCACGTGGTGCTGCTCGCGGATCGCGTCGCCGCGCGCGTCACACAGGAACACGGCGACCTCGCCCGCGCCGAAGGCGTCCTCCGCGCCCATCAGGATCGGGATGCTGAACCGGCCCTCCAGGTCGCTGGTGAGCAGGCCGACGGTGCCGGTCCGCCCCGCGAGCAGGCCACGGGCCACCTGATTGGGCTGGAACGACAGCCGCTCGGCCGCCTCGACCACCCGCTGTCGCGTCTCGGCGCGCACCTGACTGCGGCCGTTGAGGGCCTTGGACGCGGTGGCGATGGACACGCCCGCCAGCCGGGCCACGTCGCTGAGCGTGGAGGGCTGCGAACGAGAGGAACCGGCGGCCTGGGGCATGGGCGTTCTCCTGTCTCGCTGCGCGTGCCGAGGCCGTCGAGGATGGCACGTCGCACGTAAAACCGTACGCGAGTTGTTTCGGCCGAGGGGCGGTCGCGCGGCTTTCACAGGTTTCGGCAGGTCTCCTGGATCGGTTCTCTGCAGGGGGATTGACGGCCAGTCAGCCGGGTTCTACTTTTTTGAAATCCTTTTCGGCTCATTTCCGTCGAGTTCAGTGCCACCACATCCATCGTCCCGACCGGTCGGGCTGCCCGCGGCCCGCCGCCACACCAGGGGGATCGCCATGGGGAGTACGGCCGGACCACGTGGACGCATACACCGACTGGCCTCCGGGGCCCTCGCGTTGCTCGCCGCCGCGAGCCTGGTCACCGCGTGCGGGTCCGGGGACGGCGGTGCGGACGGCGAGGGAGGCGGAGCGGCCGACGTCAGGGGAGCCGACGACGGCACCACGCTGACCATGTGGACCCGCGCCGCGACCCGCCCGCAGAGCGAGGCCCTGGTCAAGGCGTACAACGCCAGCCACAAGAACAAGATCGAACTCACGGTCGTCCCCACCGACGACTACCAGGCCAAGGTCGGCGCCGCCGCCGGGTCCCGCGACCTTCCGGACCTCTTCGCCTCCGACGTGGTGTTCGTCCCGAACTACACCACCAGCCGCCTCTTCACCGACCTCACCGAACGCATCGACGCCCTGCCCTACGCCGAGCACCTGGCGCAGTCGCACATCAAGGCCGGTACGCACGAGGGCAAGAAGTACGTCGTGCCGCACACCCTCGACCTGTCGGTGCTCTTCTACAACAAGGACCTCTACCGCGAGGCGAAGCTCGACCCCGACAAGCCGCCCGCCACCCTGGCCGAGTGGGACCGGCAGGCCCGCGCCGTGGACGCACTGGGCGCAGGTGTCGACGGCACGTTCTTCGGCGGCAACTGCGGCGGCTGCGGCGTCTTCACCTGGTGGCCGTCCATCTGGGCCGCGGGCGAGGAGGTGATGAACGAGGAGGGCACCGAGGCCGCTCTAGCCTCCGACACCGCGAAGAAGGTCTACGAGACGTACCGCGGATGGGTGGACGACGAGATGGTGGCCCCCGGCGCACGCGACGAGACGGGCACCACCTGGACCGGGGTCTTCCCGAAGGGCAAGGTCGGCGTGATGCCCATGCCGTCCACCACGCTGGGCCTGATGCCCAAGAACCTCGACCTGGGCGTCGCACCCATCCCCGGCCCCGACGGCGGCAGGTCCACCTTCGTCGGCGGTGACGCCATCGGCATCTCCGCCACCAGCAAGTCGGCCGACCAGGCCTGGAACTTCCTGGCCTGGTCCCTGGGCGACAAGGCACAGGTCGAGGTGGTCGCCGCGCACAAGGACGTGGTGGCGCGCACCGATCTGGCCTCCAACAAGTACTCCAAGGCCGACCCGAGGCTGGTGACGATCAACGAGCTCGTCGCGGACGGCCGTACCCCGTACGCGTTGAAGTTCGGCCAGACCTTCAACGACCCCAACGGTCCCTGGCTCACCCTGATGCGCAACGCCGTCTTCGGTGACGGGGCGTCCGTCGACAAGGACAACGAGGCGGTCAGCGCCTCGCTGTCCGACTGACCGACACGACCGCTCATGCCGTCGACACGGGCGCTCACGTCATGGACACGCGTGCTCCGTAAAAGAGGAGAACCGCCCCGCACCTCGTACGGCAGACCCCTCGCACGTCATACGGCAGCAGAGGAGAGCCATGCAGCTGAAGGCGCCCGACCGGGCGGCCGCCGGGCACCGGCTGCGTCCGCCGCAGCCGGCGGGCCGGCACCCTGCCTCCACCGCCCTGTGGCACTCCCGCAAGGTCCAGGGCCTCGGCTACGCCGCCCCGACGGCCCTCTTCGTCGCGGTCTTCTTCCTGCTGCCCCTGCTGCTCGTCGGCGAGATGTCGCTCAACGACTGGCCGCTGCTCGCGGGTGACCAGGGCGGCAACGCTCCCGAGAACTACACCGACGTCACCGACAGCACCCTGTTCTGGCCCGCGGTCCGCTTCACGCTCCTCTACACCGTGATCGTGACGGTCGTCCTCCTCGCACTGGCCCTCCTCCTCGCCCTGCTGGTGCAGGAGGACCGCCCCGGCGCGGGCTTCTTCCGCACCGTCTACTTCCTGCCCGGCGCCCTGGGACTGGCCTCCGCCTCCCTGCTGTTCTGGGGCCTGTACAGCCCCACCACCGGCCCTCTCAGCCGCGTACCGGAAAGACTCGGCCTCGCCGACGATCCGGTGTCCTTCCTCGGCACCCCGACCTCCGCCCTGCTGTCGACGGTGTTCCTCGTCGTGTGGAAGTTCGCCGGCTTCTACATGCTCATCCTCCTCGTCGGTCTCCAGCGCATCCCCCACGAGGTGTACGAGGCGGCGCGCATGGACGGCGCGAGCCGCGGCCAGATCTTCCGCTCCATCACCCTGCCGCTCCTGCGACCGTCCCTCGCCCTGTCCCTGCTGCTCTGCGTGACCGGATCACTGCTCGCCTTCGACCAGTTCTTCATCCTCACCAAGGGCGGACCGGACAACAGCACCGTCACCATCGTGCAGTTGATCTACCGGGAGGCCTTCCAACGCCTGAACCTCGGCACCTCGGCAGCCCTCTCGATCATCGTGCTGGCCGCGCTGCTCCTGCTCAACGCCCTGCAGTTCCGCGGCCTGCGCCGCGCCGACGAAACCTGAGGAGGGACCCCACGGTGCTCACCCGAGCCCTCGGCCGGACACCCCACTACGTCGTCGCCGCCGGACTGGCCGTCATCTTCCTCTTCCCCCTGCTGTGGAACGCCTGGGCCTCCGTCAGCGCCCAGCCCGGCACCGCGCAGGAGTCCGGTTACGGGCTCGGCAACTACCGCACGCTGCTCGACTACGACGCCGGCCTGTGGCGTTATCTCCTCAACAGCACCCTCGTCTCGGCGCTCACCGTCGCCCTGACCCTCACCGTGTCCCTGCTGGGCGGCTACGCCTTCGCCCGCTTCGACTTCCCGGGCAAGAACCTGCTGTTCCTGCTGACGCTGGCCATCCTCATGGTCCCCTACGCCACCCTGCTCATCCCGCTCTACGTACTGCTCGGCAGGCTGCACCTGCAGAACTCGCTGATCGGGCTGAGTCTCGTCCTGGCCATGTTCCAACTGCCGTTCGCCACCTTCATGATGCGGATCTCCTTCGAGGCGGTACCGCGCGAACTGGAGGAGTCGGCCCTCGTCGACGGCTGCGGCACGGCGGGCGCACTGCGCCGGGTCCTGCTCCCGGCTGTCCGGCCGGGACTGATCACCGTGGGGCTCTTCGCCTTCCTCGCGGCCTGGAACGACTTCATCGCCCCGCTGATCCTCATATCCGACAGCGAGAAGGCACCCCTGCCGCTGGCCGTCGCGAACCTGCGCCAGCAGAGCATGGGCGCCGTCGACTACGGCGCCACCGAGGCGGGCGTGGTGGTCCTCGCCGTTCCCTGCCTCCTTCTCTTCCTGCTGCTGCAACGCCACTACGTACGGGGCTTCATGTCGGGCGCGCTCAAGGGCTGAACCTCATGACAGAGACGGACAACCGAAGGGACGTACCGAAGGCATGAACTGGTGAGGGAGAACACGGCACGATCACACGTCCTGCCGGTGGCACCGACCCGGGGTCGGCTGCGACCGCTCGGCCTCGACGAGGTCAGGATCACCGGCGGCTTCTGGGCCGGGCGCCGGCAGATCAACGCCACCGCCACACTCGGCCACTGCCGCGACTGGATGGAACGCGTCGGCTGGACCGGCAACTTCCGGGCCGCCGTCGAGGGCCGTATCCAACACGACCGGCGTGGCCGCGAGTTCGCCGACTCCGACGTGTACAAGCTGCTCGAAGCCATGTCCTGGGAGGCCGGTTGCAGCGGCGACACAAGGCTCGACGCGGAGGTCGCCGCGCTCACCGAGTCCATCGCCCCCGCCCAGGAACCGGACGGCTACCTGAACACCGCCTTCGGCCGCCCCGGACAGCGGCCCCGCTACAGCGACCTCGAATGGGGCCACGAACTCTACTGCTACGGCCACTTGATCCAGGCGGGGGTGGCCCAGATCCGGACCGGAGGCGAGCAGGAGCTGGCGAAGATCGCCCGACAGGCCGCCGACCACGTGTGCGCCACCTTCGGCCCCGGCGGCATCGCGCGGGTCTGCGGACACCCCGAGATCGAGACGGCGTTGGTCGAACTGGCCAGAGCGACGGGGGAGCAGCGCTACCTCGACCAGGCCGCGCTGTTCGTCGAACGCCGCGGACACGGCACACTCGCCGACATCGAGTTCGGCCGTGCCTACTACCAGGACGACATGCCCGTACGCCGGGCCACCGTCCTGCGCGGGCACGCCGTCCGCGCCCTCTACCTCGCCGCCGGCGCGGTCGACGTGGCCGTCGAGACCGGGGACGACGCCCTGCTCGCCGCCGTCGTACGGCAGTGGGAGACAACGGTCGCCCGCCGGACCTACCTGACCGGCGGCATGGGCTCCCATCACCGCGACGAGTCCTTCGGGGACGACTTCGTCCTGCCGCCCGACCGTGCCTACTCGGAGACCTGCGCCGGCGTCGCCTCCGTCATGCTCAGCTGGCGACTGCTGCTGGCCACCGGCGAACCGCGCTTCGCCGACCTGGCCGAACGGACCCTGTACAACGTCATCGCCACCTCCCCGTCCGACGACGGCCGTGCCTTCTTCTACGCCAACACCCTGCACCGGCGCCGCCGCGGCACCGTACCCGCGCCGGACGCCGAGAGCCCGCGAGCCGAATCGAGCCTGCGCGCCCCCTGGTTCGCGGTGTCCTGCTGCCCGACCAACGTGGCGCGGACACTGGCCCAGCTGCCCACGTATCTGGCGACGGCGGACGACCACGGCGTCCAACTGCACCAGTACGCGGACGCGGAGATCACCACCTCCCTCACCGCGGACCGGCCCCTCGCCCTGCGCATCCGCACCGACTACCCGTCGGGCGGCCACGTGACCGTACGGATCGACCGGTCACCGGCCCACCCCTGGACCCTCTCGCTACGCGTTCCCGCGTGGACCGAGGGCGCCACCGCATGGCTGTCCGATGCCGACGGAACGCGCCGCGCCGTCGCGCCGGGCACCGCCCGGATCACGCGCGTGTTCCGGCCCGGCGAGGAGATACGGCTCGAACTGCCGGTGGCGCCGCGCTGGACCGGGGCCGATCCACGCATCGACGCGGTACGCGGCACCGCGGCCGTCGAACGCGGGCCGCTGGTGTACTGCGCCGAGTCCGTCGACCTGCCGGGCGGACGTGACGTCGACGCGATCCGGGTGGATCCGAGGGCCGAGCTTCAGGACGGCCCGGACGGCGCTGTCGTCGCGCCCGGCGAACTCGCCGTAGCGGCTGACCCGAGCGAAACCGCGTGGCCCTACCGCCCGCTCGACCGAGCCCCCGCCACTTCCGTCGACAGCGATGGCATCGTCCTGGTCCCCTACCACTCCTGGGCGAACCGCGGACCCTCGACGATGAGGGTCTGGCTGCCGACGACGGAAGCGGACAGCACCAAAAGGGGATAACCGTGCACTGGGACGGCCGGCAGTACGGAACCGCGACGACCGCCCCTTCGACACCGGAGATCACCCCGGAGTGCGAAGTCCGAGGCGGACCTGGGGCGCTTAAGGCCGGTGGGAGACGCTCGGAATCCGACCGGACTCCGACCCGGGCGGCGCCAGGTCAGCCGTGGGAGACGTTCAGCCCGTAGAACGCGACTCGCGCCCCCTTCGTGGTGCTGTCGGAGGACGACTGGTTGTAGGAGCCCGCCTTGAAGTACTGCTTGTACGGGAAGAACGACGAGGGAATCGCGTAGTGCGTGGTGTTGCCGGCGACCGTCAGGTCGATGGTGTCGCCGCCGGAGACGGCGATGGCGTAGCTCCATGTCTTGCCGACCGGGACATGTCCCACGGTGTGCAGGGTCTGGCCGCCCGCGGGCGAGTTCTCCGTGCCGACGACTATGTCACCGCTCGCCCGGTAGTACAGCTCCACCAGCGGTTTGGTGGAGGAGCCGCCGGAGCCCAGGTGGATCTGCCCCACGCACACGTTGGAGGTCACCGACACCACGCGCAGGGTCGCACTGAGCCGGTGGCTGCCGCGTAGCGGCCAGTCGGCCGCGGCGCCGTTGCGGTTCATCTCGCGCAGTTCGGAGCGGGCGTACCTGGAGTTGGGAGTGGTGACGCCTTTCTCGGGTGCCCAGAAGGTCATCGCACCGTCGCGGGTGTCGGTGTAGAAGTACGCGTCCTGGTAGCCGCCCGGCCCCTGCAGTCGGGACGAGGAGATGGTCGTGGGCTTGCCGGGGGAGCCCACGGGTTCCTGCAACTGCCAGACCGACAGGTCGAAGTTGCCGCCCGGGGCGACCTTCGGATCGGCGGCCTCGGCGGCCTCGGCGGTTGAGCTGCCCAGGAGGGCCGCGGTGGTGAGTGCGGCCATGACGGTGGCCGTCGCGAGAACTCTGGTTCGGATCATGGGGCCGTCCTTCGGCGAGCATGGGGGAGGGGAAGGCGCCGTTCATATGGGTGAACATGGAGCGCACCCGTGAATCACTGTCCGTGTCGCGACGGTAAAGGTCTGGACCAACCTCGTCAAGAACTCGCGCGCACTGGGGAATTGGGGCGCCGATCTTGACCCTCATGGATTCCGGGCTTAACGTTCCCGCGTTTACAGGGAATTGAAACGATTCAATCGTTTGGGGCGACACATGCAGAAGTCCATTCCGCAGCGTGGCGGGATAACCCGGCGCAGGGTGCTCGCGGCCTCCCTGGCCGCCGGCGCCACCACGGCGCTCGCCGCAGTCGGCTCCACGGATGCCGGCGCCGTCCCCCTGGCAGGTCGTCAACACCTGTCAGGAGACTGGTTCGGCACCCCACCGCGGTCCGTGCGCCCCAAGTTCCGGTGGTGGTGGCCGGACGGCCTGGTCGACCCCGCGGAGATCGCCCGTGAGATCGACCAGATCGCCGACGCGGGCTTCGGCGGAGCCGAGATCGCCGCCGTCCACCACAGCATCAAGGACAAGTCCGTCCTCGACGCCGCCCACCACGGCTGGGGCAGCACCCCCTGGCGCGACGGCGTCGAGGCAGCCCTGCGCCAAGCCGCCCGACGCGGCCTGACCATCGACCTCACCCTCGGCCCCAGCTGGCCCGTCGCCGTCCCCGGCGTCACCCCCGACGACGACACCGCCGCCCAGGAACTCGCCTACGGCCGCACCTCCGTGGCCGCCGGCGCCACCTATCAGGGACCGGTCCCCGAACCCGTGCACCACGCCGCCTCCCCCGTCACCCGGCGCCGCCTGCTCGCCGTCCAGGCCGCCCGCGTCGAGCCCGCCAACGCCACCCGCAAGGAGACCGGCCTCGACCTCGCCAGTGTCCGAGACCTCACCACCACCGTCCGCGACGGCGCCCTGACCTGGACCGCCCCCGCGGAGGGCGACTGGGTGCTGATCTCCTACTGGCAGCGCGGCACCGCCCAGCAGCCCGAATCCGGCCCGCACTCCTCCCCGGCCGCCTACGTCATCGACCACTTCAGCCCCGCCGGCACCGCCGCCGTCACCGGCTTCTGGGAACGCGCCGTCCTGACCGGCACCGTGCGGCGACTGCTCAAAGCCGCGGGCGGCGCCTTCTTCGAGGACTCCATCGAGCTGGAGACCGACTCCCTCGTGTGGACCTCCGCCCTGCCCGACGCCTTCGAGCAGCTCACCGGCCGCTCCCTCCTGCCGTACCTGCCCGCCCTCGTCCTCGACAAGAGCAACCAGGTCTTCGCGTTCGAGGCGCAGCTCACCCGGCAGATCCGGCACGACTTCTGGGCGACCGTCTCCCACCTGTTCAACACCCACCACGTCACCGCCCTGCGCGACTGGGCCCACTCGCTCGGCATGTCGCTGCGCGCTCAGCCGTACGGCCTGCAGACCGACGCCATCGCCTCCGCAGCGATCCTCGACATCGCGGAGGGCGAGTCGCTCGGCTTCAAGAACCTGGACGACTACCGCTGCCTGGCCGGCGGCCGGGACATGGCCGGGCACACCGTGCTGTCCTGCGAATCGGGCGCCTACAACGGCTCCGCGTACAGCACCACGTGGGACAGGTTCCTGCGCACCATGGGCGGCGCCTACGCGGCCGGCGTCAACCAGACGGTCGTGCACGGCTTCTCGTACGCCGCCGCCCCCGGAGTGAGGTGGCCCGGGTTCGCCGCCTTCAGCCCCTACAACGGTGCGGCCGGCTACGGGGAGTCCTGGGGGCCCCGGCAGCCCACCTGGCGGCACGCCGAGGACATCGCCGGCTATCTCGGCCGCGTGCACCAGGTCCTGCAGACCGGCACCCCGCGCGCCGACGTCGCCGTCTTCCGCCAGACCGGCTACACCGCCACCGGCATCGGCGCCTCCTGGTTCACCGCGACCGGAGTACCGCTCGGCTGGACCCACCAGTTCCTCAGCGGACCGCTCCTCGACCTGCCGGCCGCCCGCGTCTCCGGCGGCCGCCTCGCCCCCGACGGCCCCGCCTACAAAGCCCTGTTCGTCGAGGGAGACTTCTTCTACGGCTCCACGCCGACCCTCGCCCGCGAAGACGCCCGCAAGCTGCTGCGCCTGGCCCGGGCAGGACTGCCGATCGTCATGCTCGGCGCCTTCGACCAGGCGCTCACCCCGGGGGTGCCCGACCAGGACGAGACCGACGCACTGCGCGAGGTCCTGGCACGCCTCCTCGCGCTGCCGCAGGTCACCGTCGTCACCGACAAGACCGCCGTCGGGGACGCCCTCACCGCCCTCGGCGTCACACCCGACGCGCGCTACGCCACCCCCTCCACCCTCCTCAACAACCACCGGGTCAGCGGCGACACGGACTTCTACTACCTCTGCAACGGCAAACACGCCGAGACCGTCAAGCCGCCCGTCGCGACCATCGACCACGACGTCACCCTGCGCCGCACCAGGCGCGGCGCCACCGTGCCCTACCAGCTCGATCCATGGACGGGCGAGGCGACCCGCATCGCCCGCTACACCGAGGACGACGACGCCATCACCGTGCGCGTCACCCTCGACCCCGGCCAGGCCACCGTCATAGCACTCGGCAGACCGGGACTCTTCGGCGACCGAAACGGCAGCCGTCCGCACGCCGTGTCCGCCGACGCCGATCGGGTGTTGTTCACCGACCGAGGCCTGGCCGTGCGCGTCTCGGCACCGGGCACCTACACCACCCGTCTCTCCCGGGGCCGTACGGCGACCACCACGGTGCCCGCGGTGCCCGGCCCCATCACACCGGACCGCTGGCAGCTCGACGTCGAGGACTGGTACCCGGGTGCCGACGCGACCAGCACCGACATCGTCCGGCGCACGCTCACCCTCGACACCCTGCTGCCCTGGTCGCAGATCCCCGAACTGGCCGACTCCGCCGGCATCGGCCGCTACCGCACCACCGTCGTCCTGCCCTCCGACTGGACCTCGTCCCACGGCGCCCACCTCCAACTGGGCCAGGTCAGCGACACCTTCCGGGTCACCGTCAACGGCACCCGGTTGGCCCCCACCGACCGGCTCCACCCGGTCGTCGACCTGGGCGGACACCTGCGGCGCGGCGTCAATGTGATCGAGGTCGAGGTGGCGACGCCGCTCATCAACCGCCTCAGGGCCGCCCAGCCGGCCGTCTTCGGCACCACCGCCCGCCAGGCGTACGGGCTCACGGGCCCCGTCCGGCTGGTGCCGTACGTCCAGGCCCTGGTGCGCGCGTGACGTGCACCTGGGGGCGGTAACCGTCCCCAGGGGTGCTCCCTGCGGTGAGGCCATGTCGCGGCGGCCAGGGCGAGCTTGCCCCGGGCGGCCTGGACACTGGCTCCCTCGGGTGCGCGAGCCACCAATGCCGACCACTTCACCGTCGACTGCTGACGCCGCACTCCGCAGGTGTCGAGTCCGCGATCCAGTGGTCGCGAACCAGAAGCGCGTGTCCAACACGAGCATCCCGCAGCAGGGCATCCGGTCGCTGGTCGGACGCGACCTCGGTGCCCTCGCCGCAGCCGACTTCCTCCAGACCTCCGATGCTGTCGCAGCGCAGACTCAAGCAGCAGCGCCGGCACGACGCAGACAGGTATCGCCCGGCCTGGTCGACGGCTGGCTGGCGGCACTGGCCTGATGATGGGCGGCTGACCGCCATGACACCTTCCCTCCGTGAGGTGAGGGGGTATTCGATGGAAGACCGAGCCTTCCGGTGACAGGCTTTGACCATGAGCCTTCGGCGCGACGACGTATCCAACTCCTCCTGGCTGGGCAAGCCGATCGACGCTCGCCCGCTGTTCGGGCCAGAACTGGCGTCGCTCCTCGACCTGCTACGCGGTCTGCGGCGCACCGAGTGGAGCAGGACTGCGGTCCCCGGCTGGACCGTGCAGGATCTTGCCGCCCACATCCTCGGCGACTACCACGCCCGCCTCGGCTGGAGCACGGAAATCCACCGCCGCGCCATGGCGGCCGGAGAGACACTGGAAGCGTTCATCCACCGGATCAACCAGGAATGGATCGAACTCCACGCCGATCACAGCCCCGCTGAGCTCATAGAGGCCCTGGAACTGGCCGGGACCCAGCTCACCCGTCAGTTCGCGGGCACGGACCTCGACGCAACGGGCCTGGGAGTGTCCTGGGCAGGGGCCGACCCGGCGCCCAATTGGCTGGACACCGCCCGGGAGTTCACCGAGTACTGGACCCACCGCCAGCAGATCCGCCATGCCACCGGCCGGGACACCGACCTGGAGCCCAACGCTCTGTCCGCGGTCCTGGACACCTTCATGCGGGCCTTGCCCCACACACTGCGTCACTCGCCCGCAGCCGCCGGGACACAACTCCAGGTGATCATCGGGGAGCCGGCCGTCGGCACCTGGACCGTGACCGCCACCGCGGACCGCTGGTCACTGGCCGAAGCACCCAGCGGCCGGCCGACCGCATCAGTGCGGCTGGACCCGGAGACCGCCTGGCGACTCTGCACCCGCGGCATTGATCCTGACGCTGCCCTTGCCCGGGCCCGCATCGGCGGGGAGCGCCAGATCGCCGAAGCTGCCTGCCAGATCGTCTCCATCGTCTACTGACGGATGCTGGTGACGTTCTGCTCAGTGGAGAGCAAGTACGTCGACGAACAGAGCTCGGCTCATGTGCTCCGGCTCTTGATGTCGCGGACCATGGCCTCGATCGTCGTTGTCATGTTGCGGTCGTAGAACTCGGCGGAAACGTGACGGCGTCGCCAACGCGTACTGCGTATAAGGCTGTTGGCGGCACCGCCGGACGATCGGTCGCACCACGACCTGACCGGGGGCTGGCGCCGCCTGCTCGGTCGCTGTGACCAGAGGCCGAGCACGAGACGAGTCGCTACCTCTGCGATCGGCGAAGGCCCGCGCCCGCACCGTCACCATGGCTGACCGTTCCGCGGTGCACCCCTGTCGGGGTGCTGCCACAGCACCCGACCCACGCGCGGTACTTCCGTTTCTAGCGCCGAACTGTCCCGGCGACGTCGACGGACACCTTTTCGGCCCCGATCCGCCGCATGCGCTCAGTGCCCCATTCTCCCAATGAGGCCAGGGCCGCGTTGAGTGAGACGCCGTGTTCCGTCAACGAGTACTCGACCTTCGGAGGCACTTCCCGGTACACCTCACGATGCACGAGCCCGTCTTCTTCCATCTCCCGAAGATGCTGAATCAGCATCTTTTCGCTGACGCCCGGCAGACCGCGTCGAAGCTCGGCGAACCGTCGGGTCCCGTAGTGGTGCAACTCCCAGAGGATCAGCGACTTCCACTTGCCGGCGACCACGTCCATCGCCGCGTCGATGCCGCAGAAGTAGGGACCACGTCGTGCTGATGTCGCCATCCGCCCCTCCCAGACGTGCTTACCCACGAGTGAGTACCTCACTAATTAGTCCGTACTGGTCAACCCTACCGGCGGTGGAGAGGATTCAACCGAAGGACGAACACGAGGGGGAATCCCAAAAATGTCGACTGACAACAGCGTGCAGGTGAGTGTTCTCGGGCTGGGAGCGATGGGTAGCGCTCTCGCGGAGGCCCTGGTGAAGGCCGGATACGCGACAACAGTCTGGAACCGCTCAGCGGGGAAGGCCGACGACCTCGTCGCGCAGGGCGCCAAGGCCGCTGCCACGGCCGGTGACGCGGTCCGCTCCAGCCGGTTGGTGATCGCATGCCTGCTGGACCACGGGTCGGTCCACGAGGTGCTCGATCCGCTCTCCGACGAGCTGGCCGGACGAACCTTGGTCAACGTGACCACGACGTCACCGGCCCAGTCACGTGAGTTGGCCGCCTGGGCCGCCCACTCCGGGGCCGCGTATCTGGACGGCGGCATCATGGCCGTTCCGCACATGATCGGCCGGCCAGGGGCATCGCTCCTCTACAGCGGATCGGCCGATGTCTTCCATCAGTACAAGCCGCTTTTCGACCTGTGGGGAAGCAGCACCTACTTCGGTGAGGATGCCGGACTGGCGTCCCTGTACGACCTCGCTCTGCTCGCGGGCATGTACGTCATGTTCGCCGGATTCATGCATGGCGCCGCCATGGTCGCCCCGGCTGGAGTGACGGCGGGCGAGTTCGCCGCTCAGGCCACACCTTGGCTGACTGCCATGACCAGCGCCTTCCAAGGATTCGCCGAAGTCATCGACGGCGGGGACTACACCGTCGCCGGGCAACAGAGCCTCCAGTTCTCCAACCTCAGTGACCTCCTGGCCGCCAGTTCCGACCAGGGCATCAGCACCGAGGTGCTCGCCACGGTCCAGCGGCTCATCCAACGTCAGATCGATGCGGGCCATGGAGAGGAAGGATTCGCCCGAATCATCGAGAGCATCAAGCAACCGGGCTAGTACAGGAACGGGGCCTGCTGCGAAAGTAGATCCCGGTCGTGGATGATCACGCGTCATTCGGGTGTGATGCGTACGTGCTGAGGACCCGGGGCAGCGGGAAGATGCCTGCTCAGCGATCACCACCGACAGCGGCTTCCGCCCGTGCTCGACGGGAGTGGCTTGTCGCTGCGGACGATCCGGTGTCGACGGGTGCCAAGGTCACGCCGGGGGCGACGCCGGATCCGCGATGCATGTTCTCGCTGCTCGGCGATCAAGGCCGGGCAGTGGTCGTGCACGCCGTGGCTTGCGTGGCCGCGGCGACTGTCTCATAGTCCGAGGTATGGACGAGCGCGAGACGGCGCTCCGACAGGCATACGGCCATGCCGTCCGCTGGCTGGCGAGCCTGTCCGACCGCCGGGTTCCCGCCCGCGCCTCGGTCGACGAGATCGTGCGCGCGCTCGGTGCCGAACTGCCCGACGGTCCCAGTGCGCCCGCCGACGTCGTCGACCTGCTGGTCACGGCCTGCGAGCCGGGGCTCACCGCGTTTCCCAGCGGCCGCTTCTACGGCTTCGTGGTCGGCGGCACCGAACCGGCCGCGCTGGCCACGGACTGGCTGGTCAGTGCCTGGGATCAGAACTGTGTGATGCGTGCCGTCTCGCCCGCATACACGGCGGCGGAAGACATCGCGAGTACGTGGTTGCTCGATGTGCTCGGCCTGCCCAGCGGCAGCGCCGTGGGCTTCACCACCGGTGCCACGATGGCGAACTTCACCTGCCTCGCCGCCGGGCGCGACGCGGTGCTGCGGCGCGCCGACTGGGACATCGCGCGCGACGGGCTCGCAGGCGGGCCTGCCGTACGCGTCATCGTCGGCGAGGGCCGCCACATGGCCATCGACCTGACGCTGCGCTACCTGGGACTGGGCAGACCCGAACCGGTGACGGCGGACGATCAAGGGCGCATCCAGCCCGAGGCCCTGCGGCACGCCCTGGCGGTCGGCGGGCAGGGCCCCGCGATCGTGATCCTTCAGGCCGGGGAGATCCACTCCGGTGCCTTCGATCCGTTCGTCGAGGCGATCCGAGCCGCTCGCGAGGCGAACGCATGGGTGCACATCGACGGCGCCTTCGGACTGTGGGCGGCCGCCTCCCCGGTCCACGCCCATCTGACGACGGGCTGCGAAAACGCCGACTCCTGGGCGACGGACGCCCACAAGACCCTGAACGTCCCCTACGACTGCGGCCTCGCCGTCGTGCGCGACCCGTCCGCGATCCGGGCAGCGATGGGCCTGCACGGCGACTACCTGATCCAGGACGAACACGGCGACCCCATCGACAAGGTCCCCGAGCTCTCCCGGCGCGGCAGGGCCTTCACCGTGTGGGCAGCACTCAGGTCCCTCGGCCGATCAGGTGTGGCCGACCTCGTCGAGCGGCTGTGCCGACACGCCTCCGCGTTCGCCACCGGCATCGCCGGGATCGACGGCGCGACGGTCCTCAACGACGTGGTGTTCACCCAGGTCTGCGCCGAGTTCGGCGACGACGAGCGCACGGATCGGGTGCTCGCGCGGCTGCTCGACGATGGCACGGCTTGGATCAGCGGTTCCACCTGGCAAGGCCGGCGCGTCATGCGGATCTCGGTGAGCAACTGGTCGACGACCGACGACGACGTGACGCGTGCGCTCGAAGCGATCAGGCAAGCATCCCTCGGCGTCTGATACGGGAGCCGCCGTTCGGAGTCGGTCCGAATCGGCCGGAGAGCACGACCCGGCCGGGCGTCCTCCCGCGTGGCGTCCTTCCACGTGACCAGTTCTGCACCTCCGGGCCTTCACCCGCTGTCGTTGCTGGGGGAGGGGATTCCTCATCCTCAGCCGGTGCCGCGACACCGTCGGCAGGCTTTACGACCCAGACCGCCCGCGTCGGGCGGTCCCTCAGCTTCACGACCCAGACCGCCCGCGTCGGGCGGTCCCTCAGCTTCACGACCCAGACCGCCCGCGTCGGGCGGTCCCTCATCCGTCCCGTTCGCGGCCACGACCGTCGTCGTGGCGTTGAACCGGCGTGGTCCGCGTGATGGTGACCGCTGCCGCTGCCGCTGCCGCTGCCGCTGGCGACTGCTGATGCGCCGGCGTGCCTCCCGGGGACCGGGAACGCATTCGGGATGGCGAACTGATCACAGTGACGTGAGAAAGACGCGTCACGCACCCGGGCCGGGATCCGGATGCACGGCCGTTTCGATGCCGGCCCGGGCCGCTTCGAGTTGGGCGGCGAACGCGATGCCGAGAAAGAGCGCGACGGCCGTGAGGTTGGCCCACAGCAGCAAGGCGATGAAAGCGGTGAGCGGCCCGTACACGGCGCCGAAGGCACCGCTCTTTTCGACATACAGGGCGAGCAGCCAGGTGGCCGAGACCCACAGCAGGAGGTGGACGGCAGAGCCGAAGGCCAGCCACGTGTAGCCCGGCTGCACGCGACGGGGCGACCACCGGAAGATCACGGCGGACGCCAACCAGGCCAGCGCGAGTCCTACGGGAATGTCGAGCACTCCCCACCATGGCGGTCCGCCGCCCTCCCGGCCGGTGGAATCCGCGACCGCGTCGCCGACGGCCTCGCCGGCGACGAGTACGACGAAGCCCAGCACCAGGGGCAGACCGGCCGAGAGCGCCAGGACCAGCGCCCTGGCGTACTTGCGAGGGAAGGGACGGTCGCGCTCGATGCCGTAGATGCGGTTGGCGCCGCGCTCGATCTGTCCCATGGCCGAGGACAGGTTCAGCAGCGCGAAGGCCAGACCGAGCCAGAGGGCGAGTGTGCTCCACACGTCGCCGTCGGCAGTGCGCCGGGTGCCGTCGAAGGCGTCCTCGACGATGTCGGCGCTGGCACCCGGCACGATCCGGCCGAGGGTGAGCTCGATGATCCGGCCCACGCCCTCCGTGTGCACCGAGGTGGCCAGCCCGACGAGCGCCACGGTGCATGGCACCAGGCCGAGCACCACTTGGAAGGCCAGCGCGCGTGCGTTGGTGAAGCCGTCCGCGTAACGGAACCGGGCGAAGGAGTCGGTCAGCAGCCGTAGCCCTCCGTAGTGGCGCAGCGCGGTGAACGCTTCGTCTCCGGAGAGTTCTTCTCCGATCATGTCCCTGGTCTGGGGGACGTGGACAGCGGTTCCCATGGCGTGGACGCTCCCTTGTCGTGCGGTTGCTGCCTGTCCGGTTGCCTCGTCAACCTTCCCGTCCGACGTCGTAGTACGTCCGCCGGAACGGGGGCACGCGTGTTGCCGCGCGTCGGGCCGCATCGCCCGTACGTCCACCTCCGGGACGAGAGTGGCTGACGACGGCCGCGCCGGCTGCATCGTGGCCGGGCCCGGTCGCAGCAGACGCGAATCAGCCCGCCGTTTCGACGTACGACGCCAGGTTGGCCAGCGAGGAGGCGATCCCGGCTTCGTGGACCGCTTGGTCGATGCCGGGTGGCACGTCCGTGGCGGTGACGGTCACCTCGGTCCCGTCACCGGCGGCGGCGAGGTGCCAGGTCATCGTCATGGTGCCCGCGTACGACGGGTCGTCGGCCTCGAAGACCGCCCGCTGCACCACGCGCTCCGATGGCACCAGGTCGGCGAACCCGACGTCGACGACGTCCGTCGCATCCGAGGTCTTGCCGGGGCTGTCGGCGGGGTCGAGGTAGGTGAGGACCATCCGGAACCCGCCACCAGGCCGGGGATCCCACCGCTCCACCCGCCCGCGCATGCCGTCCGGCGGCAGCCAGGCCTCGAGCGACTCCCGGTCGAGGAGGGCGGCGTAGACGGTCGCCGGTGGTGCCGCGATCACCCGGCTGGCGCGGTCGGTCCTGCTCATGGTCCGATCTTAGGACCGGCGAGGTCCTTTGGGGCGCGTACCGCACCAGCCGGGCCGCTGCGCCGTACGGGAGCATCAATTCCGCGAAGGACGCGTAGCTGCCCCCTCCGGCGGTCGTTCGCCACGCTCGGTCGCGAGGTCGGCGAGCGTTGTGGGGCGCATCGCGCCTTCGAGGTGGATATGGAGATGGGCCTTCGGCAGTCGGGCCAGGTCTCGCACAATCCATCACCGCAGGCGGTGGAACCCGTTTCTGCGCCCCCGCCCCTCAGAACCTCGGCGAGCAGGTGGCCGTCGGCATCACGGCCCGGCGACTACGCACCCCCTCCTACGGCGTGTCGGGCGCCGCCTGGTTGCTTGCCGCGCGGGCTCGCCGGACCAGGGCGTACGAGCGGGTCGTCTGACGCATGACCAGCGTCTGCAACGCCAGTTGGAGCCCTCCGTCGACGTTCGCTCCCACCATGAGCCAGAAGTCGGCGGCGTGGTCGGCGTACGCCTCCGGGTGACGCAGCACCAGTTCGTCGTAGCGCTCCGCCGCACGGTCCCGCCACTGCTGGGCCTCTTGGTGCCGGCCCGCGACCCGGAGGACGAGCGCGAGACGGGAGGTGTAAGCGGGATCGTCGCTCGTCTCGACCAGGGGGTGCAGGCGGGCGACGGCGGCATCGACGTCTCCCAGGGAGAGATCGACCTCGGCGAGGTGGCCGGCCGCCGGGGCGTAGCCCGGAACCCGGCGCCGGGCCGCCTCCAACCACGCCCGGCCCGCGGGCAGGTCACCCTGGCGCATCCACATCACGCCGCGTCGGAAGTCCAGTTGGGCGAGAAGGAAGGGTGAGACACCCCGGTAGCTGCGGTGCGCCTCGTCGAACTCGCGCTCCGCCTCGTCGGTTTCGCCCTGTTCCGCACGGCAGACCGCCAGGGCACTCAGCATCGTGAAGTCCGACTGGCGAGGGGCCGCTTTCGTGAGCAGGGACTGGGCTTCGGCGTAACAGCCGACCGCCTGCAGGATCCCGGCCCGTTCCCCGTCGAGAGTGGGCTGCGCCGCTCCCTTTCGCCTCGCCAGGTCGAGGTCGGCCATGGCTTCGGCGAACCGGTGCAGGTCGCCCGCGAGCGGGCTCGGGCCAGCAGGGCGATGCTGTCCTCGGGCGCGTCGCCCACGAGCCGTTCGGCGAGCTGCGCGGCATGGTCGTAGTCGGTGACGCGGCCCAGGAAGTGCCCGCAGGGTGAGCAGGTCGACCAGGACCGCCTGCTGCGCGACGGCGAAGGGGGTGGCGGATTCAGCCGGCTGTACTTGTGCCGCCAGGCCGTCGATCCGGGCCGACAGGTTCCGCAAGTACCACTCCCACGTCGCCGCCTTCAACAGGTTCTTGCATGACAACGCCTCCACCGAGGCCGAACGCGAGCTGCTGGCGGCCAAGCTGGTGGGCCGCTGGCGCAGTGGCGCCCCGCTGGCCCTGGCCCCGGAGCGCGACAACCCCGCCATCGGGGAGGATCCGAACCGGATCAACGACTTCGACTACGCCGCCGACCCGCGCGGGATGCGCACTCCGCTGGGCTCCCACATCCGCCGGATGAACCCGCGCGACACGAAGCTGACGGCGCTCACCGACGTCAACATCCGCCGGATCATCCGGTGTGGCACCTCCTACGGGCGGCCGCTGCCCACGGACCGGCTCAAGGACGACGGCCAGGCGCGCGGCCTGGACTTCATCGCCCTGGGCGCCCGAGCGATCGACAACGTCGAGTTCCTGCAGAGCGAGTGGGTCGGCTCCGGCAACTTCGTGGGCCTGGGCAAGGAGAAGGACCCGATGATCTCGTCGCAGGACAAGGGCGGGTACTTCACCGTGCCCGGGACCCCACCCCGCCGGGTGCAGGGCATCCAGTCCTTCAACACCCTGCTCGGCGGCGAGTACTTCTTCATGCCGAGCCTGTCCGCCATCCGCTGGCTGAGCACCTGACCCGCCCCTACGAACGGCTGCCTGCGCCGCTGTGTCTGCGAGCTGCCGGGACGGGCGGCTGTCTGACACGGATGTCCGGCACGCTACGGTGCCGAGGCCGAAGCAGGGGCATGCCGTTCCCGCTCACCGGTGACGGCCCCCGACGCCTCCACGAGCACCTCGCCGGCCACAGTGCGCTCGTACAGCACCGACCGCCCGGCCCGGCGCCGCTCCACCAGCCCCGCGTCCAGCAGCACCCGCAGATGCCGCCCCACCGACCCCAGCCCCTGCCCGGTCACGGCGACCAGCTGCGTCGTGCTCATGGGCGTCCGGAGCAGCACCAGCAACCCGGCCCGTGCGCTCCCGATGAGCACCCCGAGTCCGGCTGGGACGGGCCGCCGGTCGTGGTCCTCGGCGAGCACCCCTAGACACGGGTAGACGACGGCGTACCGCTCCCGTCCCTCCCACGACACCCATCCGGTCCGCGGCGTCACCGGCATGAACAGCAGCTCGGCCCCGGCGGTGATCTCCCGCGGCGGATAGGTGTTCAGATTGACCTGGAACCGGCTCTCTCCGAGCCACCGCGTCCCCGGCCGCAGCGAGTCCAGCACGGCCGCCCAGCCGCCCTGGCTCACCCGCGCGGTCCGCGCGACCACGTCGGCTTCCAGGACGCGCCGTCGACGCTCCCAGTACGGCCGTACGGTCTCCTCCCAGACGTACGTCAGGAGCGCGGTCGCCCGCTCGGGCAGGTCGTCCCGCTCCAGGTCGGCGGGGAGCGGGCCCCGGAGGGACACGCGGAGGTCGGCCCGCGCCTCCCCGGCGCCGGCCGCCCGCACCCGGGCCACGGTCTCCTCGAAGCTCTCCCCCTCGCACGAGGTGGGGCAGAAGAAGTCGGCGATCCAGGACGCGCCGAGTGCCGCCCGCACGAGCAGCGCGGCCACCGGGTCGGCCGCGAGCTGTGCGCGGTAGCCGGGCAGGTGTGCGCACAGCCAGGCCTCCTCGCCCGGATGGGCGCCGGTCCCGGCGTGCAGCAGTTTCAGGCTCGCGAAGGTCTCGGCGAACGGCGAGAGCACGAACCGGCTGCGGGCGAGGGTGTCGGTGTCGATCTGCCATAAGCCCATGCGTACGACCTTTCGCATGTCGGCGAAACAATAAACACGGCCCCCGGGCTGCCCCGAGACTCCGACGTATGCGCAGTTACCGCTCCTTGTTCCGCACCCCCGAGTTCACCCCGTACCTGCTCTCCTTCGGCACGTTCGCCGCGGGCCAGACGATCGGCGGCCTGGCCCTCGGCACGCTGGTCTTCCGGGCCACCGGCTCCCCGTTCCTGTCGGCGGTGAGTATGGTCGGCCCCCAACTGGCCCAGTTGCTCGGGGGCGCGTTCCTGCTCTCGGGCGCCGACCGTCTGCCCCCGCGCGCGATCCTGTCGGGCCTCGCCCTCGCCTTCGCGGCCGGTACGGCGGTGCTGGCGCTGCCCGGCCTGCCGGTCTGGGCGGTCTTCACCGTCGTACTGCTGCAGGGCGTGGTCGCGTCGCTGGGCGGGGGAGTGCGCGGGGGACTGCTGAACGAGATCCTGTCCAAGGACGGCTATGTCCTCGGCCGTTCGGTGTCCAACATGCTCTGGGGCCTGATGCAGATGGCCGGTTTCGCGACGGGCGGCGCACTGCTGGCGTTTCTCTCCCCACGGACCTGCCTGCTCCTCGCCGTGGTGCTGTACGTGTTCTCGGCCCTCGTCACGCGCCTGGGCCTCACGGCCCGCCCACCGCGCTCCTCCGGCCGACCGTCCTTCTCGGCGACCTGGCGCACCAACGCCCTCCTGTGGTCCTCACACCCCCGACGTCTGACGTACCTGGGCCTGTGGGTCCCCAACGGCCTGATCGTCGGCAGCGACTCGCTCTACGTCTCCTACGCCCCCCAAGCCGCCGGCACGCTGTACGCGTTCGGGGCGCTCGGCATGTTCGTGGGCGACATGGCGGTGGGCCGCCTGGTTCCGCCCGCCGTGCGCCCCCGTCTCGCGACCCCGCTGCGCCTGCTGTTGGCGGTTCCCTACCTGTTCTTCGTCCTGCGGCCGGGAGTGGCGCTGTCGGCCGTGGCCGTCACCGTCGCCTCCGTCGGCTTCGCCGCGAGCCTGGTCCTGCAGGAACGCCTGATGTCCCTCACCCCCGACGACCTCGCGGGCCAGGCCCTCGGCCTGCACGCCACCGGCATGGCCGCACTGCAGGGCGTCGGTGCCGTCCTCGCGGGCACGCTGGCCCAACTGACCTCCCCGGCCACGGCGATGACGCTGATGGCGGCCGGTTCGGTCACCGTGACCCTGACCCTCGCGGGGCTGGTCAGGAGTGAGCAACGACAGCCGGCCGTCCCCGGGACGGGTCCGGGCACCCTGTCGGAACCCGCCGCCACGGGACCAGGGCCTTCCGGCGGACCAGGCTCGGACACGTCCGGGTAGGTTGGCGGCATGTCGTCCGTACTTGTGGTTGGTTACGATCCCCAGGCGATACCCGGTGTCGATGCGGCGGCCCTTCGCGCCGCCCTGGACAAGGAGTTGGCACGGTTCGGCGAGCGCGGTATCGACGCAGCCATGACGCTGGTCGTGTTCGACGAGTCGGCCGAGTCCACTCTCGTGGCGTCGTTGGCCCGATGTCGCTGGGATGTGGTCGTCGTCGGTGGCGGTATCCGCAAGGCTGAGCCGCTGCTTCCGCTCTTCGAGCAGATGGTGAACCTGATCCGCCGGCACGCGCCCCAGGCCGCCATCGCGTTCAACACCAGTGGCGGGGACAGTGTCGAAGCGGCTCAGCGTTGGCTGTGAGGCCGGTCCGGCGCGGCGTATGCAGGTGTCGAAGCCGGCGAGAAGGCACGGCTCGCACTGATCGCCACGGGCGCAGTCGGTCGCCGGCGCCGGCGGAGGTGCGCGCCGCAGTCCGTCCAGGCGGACGTCCCCGCCTTTCTTCAGACCGCCATCTGGCGGAATACCGACGGCACCCCCATGGATCAACGACAAGCGCTCCGGCCGCCAGATGACCGGAGAGACAGAACCAGCGAGAACCGGAGCCGGCGTCGGGTCACTCTGGCTCTGTAAGAGCGTTCAGTCGCCGGATTGCTGCTCATGCCGGTGGGTCCCACGGGCGAGCTCTTGCAGGATGTCGTGCTCGCTCTTCCCGGTCATCCGGGCCATCGTGCGCAGCAGTTGCGCGCACAGGGCCGCGGTGCCGTCCATGAGGGCCTCGGTTGCCATGGGGTCCTCGCGTCGCCGTTCGGCGACGTACTCCGACAGCAGGTCATCTCCTGACACGTAGGCGGTCATGAACTCGATGCCGGCGCGGATGCGGTCGTAGTCGCTACTCATGGGCGAACGATCGCATAGAGGAGCCGCCATGGCCGAGCCTGCCCCGCCCTTCACACGAGGGTCTGAGGCGGTCATTCGTAGGATTGCCCGCCTTCGGCACCCGCCACGCAGGGCAACGCGCGTCGGGCGGCCGGGCGGCCGGGCGGTGAGCGCTGGGCGCCGGACGCTGGGCGTCGGACACAGGCAGGGGCCAAGGCCCGCACCCCCTGGAATTCGTCGTGCGGGGGGTGCGGCCCTTGGCGCCTGTGCTTACGAGGTCCAGCCGCCGTACGGAACGGTGATGAGTTCCATGGCATGGCCCGCCGGGTCCATGAAGTACACTCCGCGGCCGCCGTCGTTGTGGTTGACCGTGCCGGGCTGCTTGCGTTGAGGGTCGGCGTAGTGCTCGATGCCGCGCTGCTGGATCTGCGCGTACGCCGCGTCGAACTCCTCCTCCGAGACCAGGAAGGCGTAGTGCTGGAGAGCGATCTGGTCCGCGGGGATCGTGGCGAAGTCCAAGGTGACGCCGTTGCTCAGGGCCACCGCGATGAACGGGCCCCATTCGGCGGTGATCTCGAGGCCGAGCAGGTTCGCGAAGAATTTCGCGGATTCCCGGTTGTCCCGGGCGTGGACGATCGTGTGGTTCAACTGGACTGACAAGGAATGCCTCCGAAGGCACATCCCGACACCTCCATGCCTCACCCAGCCGGTGACCGACACGCGATGTCGCCGTCGATCTTAGCCGCTGCCGGCGAAAACGTCTCCGTGTCATGGGGCGGGCTGCGGTCCGGTGTCCGATGTTCGGTGTCCGATACCAGCCGGACCAGTTGAGGCAGGCCCCGGCAGTTGCGGAGTTCTTCCGGGTCGGTGATCTGCGGCAGCACCTGGTCCTCCACCCATGCCACACAGACGCGCAGGATCCGGCGGCCGCGATGCCGGAGCCCGAGTACGAACGCCACCGCCGCGTCGGGGCTTGCGCGGTCACAGTGTCGACAGCACCCATCCGCTCACCCACCTGCGATGCGTCCGCCTCCTCGCCGGCACATCGGTGCCCGCGACGGTGGGCGACGAACGAAGAGCGCGAACGCAGTATCGCCGCAGAACTCGACGAGGCACGACGGGCGGTGGGACAGCGCATCGTCCGGGACTGGCCGGGGCGAGTAACGCCCGGGCGCCAAAGCGACCGCGCCGACTTCGGCGACCATTGCCTGACACACCATCACCGCACAGTCCCGCGTCGGAGACCGAACCTCCACAAGTAAGCTGATCGCGTTGCGAACGGAACAACGAGAATGCACGGGGACGTACATGCGGACGCGCAGAACAATGGCCGGCATCGCGGGGACTGGAATGCTTGCGCTCGTCGTCACGGCGTGCGGGTCCGGCGGGTCGGACTCTGCCGGTTCCGATGGGGGGACGGGCTCGGGTTCCGGCAAGGGAACGAGCAAAGCCGCCGCCACTGCGCTACCGGTCGACTCGACGGAGCGGAAGGCGACGTGGTCCGACCAGAGTGCGACGCATCAGCTGACGATCGCGCCCAGCCGACTTGCGCGCGGCACGGCGACGGACCTGGAACACGTACAGCTGGACGCGGACCTGAAGGGGATGGTCCCGTACTACCTGACCGTCGCCTACACCAACACCGGCTCGGCGCCCCTGGAACAGCCGGACCCGGAGGCGGACTTCACGGTCACCCTCGCTGACGGAACGCCCGGCAAGGCGGTCTCCCTGTGGAACTCCAACTCCCTGTCCACCGAATCGAGTGCGTCCCTCCCCGACAACTGTGACAAGGCAGGCCCCGCCTCCGTGGCGGCCGGCGCCACGGCCACGGTGTGCAGGCTGGTGATGCTTCCCAAGGGGCACGAGCCCGCCACGGTCGCGTACGCGGACGAGGCCGGCGACACCCTTCTGTGGAAGGTCGGCGACGGCAAGGGCGATGACGACGGGGGCCGCTTGCTGGCCGCGGGCACGACCGCCGACTCGACCTACGAGAACGCCGCCACCAAGGGCGGCGCCGTGCCGATTCGTGTCACCCCGAAGAGTGTGCGCGCCGGGAGCCTGAAGGACCTGGACGACTACGAACTGAGCGACACCCAGAAGAACATGGTGCCCTGGTACGTAACCCTGGCGTACCGCAACGCCGGCACGGAGAAGCTCCTGCCGACCATGGACGACGGCGTCAACCTGCGCAGCGCGGGCGGCCGCGATGTCCAGCCCTTGGCGCTGCTCGACCTGTCCTTCTCCAACACCGCGGCGGGCGAGGGCATCGACGAATGCCGGGGCAGCATCCCCCACACCCGCCTGGAGCCGAACTCCGCGCTGACCCTGTGCACGGTCCACCTGCTCCCGAAGGGCGACAAGCCGGCGATGGTGTCGTTCCAGGGCGAGGGGAAGGGCGCGAAGACGCTGACCTGGCGCGCCAATTGATCAGGCCGAGCACAAGGGGTGTCTCCAAGCGCAGCTCGGTGATCCTGCGAGATCACCGAGAGAGCGGACCCCGAGCCCCGCAGTCACCTCGGACGGGCGGCTCGCGGTAACCATCTGTTCAGGGACGCCATCTCGTTCAAGGACGCCATTCTGCGGCAGCGTGATGGCCGATCTCCGGGGACCGATGCGCTGTCAGTGCCAGGTGGCAAGCTCTGCCACCATGAACGAACAGCAGTTCTGGCAGCTCATCGCGGCAGCCCGCGACCAGTCGCTCGACCCGGACGAGAGCGAAACGGTCGCTCGCGAGACAACATCACTGCTGGCCACCCGCCCGGCCGAGGAGATGGTCGCCGCTCAGCAGGTGTTGTGGGACCTGATGGCCGCCTCCTACACGAACCCTCTGTGGGCGGCTGCCTACGTCATCAACGGCGGCTGCTCCGACGACGGCTTCGACTACTTCCGCGGCTGGCTGATCGGACAGGGACGTAAGGTCTTCGAGCGCATCATCGCTGATCCCGATGCGCTCGCAGAACTCTCCATCGTGCAAGCCTCCGCAGCCGACGGCCGGGACCTGGAAGGAGAGGAAATGCTGAGCATCGCCTGGAACGCACACATCATCGCGACCGGTGAGCAGCTCCCTGCCGACGCCTTCACCATCCGTTACCCGGAACCGGACCCTGCCTGGGACTTCGACTTCGATGACCGAGACGAGATGGCTCGCCGACTGCCGCGTTTGGTCGCTCTCCACCTGGAGTAAGTGGTGGCAGATGTCGCGGTCGGCGACCCGGAGTGGAGCGACTGGATCTCACTCGTCTGACCTTGACGCGCCTGTCAGGGCCCGCCGGACCTCAGCCGCGGGGAAGGGAGTGCGCTTGCTCTGCGTGAGCAGTCGATGGTGGAAGTCGTCCAGGACGATCGCGTGCGGTGCGTGGCGGTCGAGGATCGGGCCGATGTCGGGCGGAACACCGACGGGTTGGCGACCCTCCACCCATGCGCGCAGGAAGGTTCCGTGTTCGGTGCCGACACGCACTCCGTGGGGCAGGTGGTGGCGAAGCAGGTGACTCGGCGCGTAGGAGCGGTCGTACACGAGGTGATCGGTGAGGAAGGCGTCCTCCTGGGGCGAGAGTTCGAAGTCGCGGCTCAACGCGAGCCCGAAATCCGCGAAGTACACCCGCCGGCCGTCGGTGAGCAGGTTGGCGAAGTGCGCGTCGAAGTGGACCAGTCCGCGCGCGCTCATGAACTCCGTCCCTCGCTGCAGCGCATTCTCGACCCGCTGATAAGGCGACTCGCCTCCCGGCTCCGGCCGGGCCGCATCACGGGTACCGCTGAGCCACGCGGCGAGCGTCTGGGGTACATGTTCCAGGAAGAGCACCAGGCTGAAGGAGGATCGTCCGATGGCCTCCAGTCGACGGCGCACGGCTCGCGAGCCCTCCCAATGCGCGACGGCCCCGTCAATGCCCCCGAGACCATCGGCGAAGTCGGCCGGGGGAGTGTCAGGCAGGACCCGCCAGTGATACAGCAGCGGGAAACCCGCGTACTCGTTTCTCAGTACCCAGCCTGTGGTCATGATGTGCGCGGCCAGCTCACGCCAGGCACCGAATCCCGCCGACCCCACCCCGTACTGGTAGAAGAGAGGAAGCTCGAACAGGTTGGCGGTCGACCGCACGCACTCCGGCTGCAACTCGACGTCCGTCAGGGGGACCCGCTTGACGAAGACACGTATCCCCTCGACTTCCATCTCCGCCGACCTGCCGCCGATACCGGAGCCGAGACTCGGCGCGGCGGCCACCGCGTCCTCAAGCCGACGGTCGCTGAACAGGGACAGCCGTGCTCCCACGGCCGCGTATGCGGACACGCGCGCGGCCTGCGCTGACTCGGTCCCCTCCATCGGCGGCTCCAGACCTGACAGATCGACACTGACTTCTGTTGATCATGCCAGAGCTGTGAAGGCTACCCCCGAAGTCTTCGCCAACTGCTCCACCTCGCACGAGCTCGCCGTACGGCCGCCGTCGTGCACCACGGCGGTGCGGGTACGACGACGGCAGCCCGGGCCTGGGTATCGGCTCGGCTCACGACGGCCCGACGCCGACGTCCGCATCCCTGTCCGTCGCGCTCGCAACGGCCTTGACGCCCGAGACCCGCGCACGAGCAAGGGCCGCGGCCGCATCTTCCGCGCCGATGGGGCGACGGTGGCCGCGAAACTGCTACTCGACGCAGTAAGCCAGGAAAGGCCGCCCGTGTCCGCGTGAGCCACCCGCAACCGTCAAGCCAGGCGCCGACGGGACAGCGCCGGTTTCCGGGATCACTGTGTGGGGAGTTCGGGCAGTCCTCGAACGAACCCGGTGATCAGCGTCGCCACCGCTTCCGGAGTCTCCAGGTGCATGAGGTGGGTGGCGTCAACCTGGTTGACGCTGATCGTCGGCCGGGTGCGGGAGAGCGCGGCCAGCTCGTCGGAGACCCCGTGTGCGAACCGGGCGCTGAAGTCGCCGAACCACTCCATGCCAGGGGCAGGAGGTAGCCGTCGGCCGGCCTGTATCAGCAGCAGCGGGCAGTCGACCCCGTCCAGCCATGCGGTGACACCGGGCGCGCCGAGCCTGTGGAGTTCGTCGAGGATCCCCGACGCCTCGGTCCGTTCGGGCAGGGTCTGCCACTTGCCGTCGGGCAACGGGCGTGCGGCCGCGCGGGCAGCGGCCTCCGCACGGTCGGCGGGAATCCCGAGCCGGGCGGAGTTGATGACCTGCATCTCGACGTGCTCGGGTGGCGCGATGGCCCCGGCCGACGCCAGCACCCACTCACTCACCCGTTCAGCGCCGGGGTACTCGGGTCCCCACCAGAAGCCGTCGAGATTCACGGCGGCACGGGCACGGGCAAGGTCCGGGTTGGCCCGGGCGTACTCGACCGCGACCAGTCCACCGAGGGAATGGCCCACCACAACGGCCTCCGGCACGCCGTGCGCGTCGAGCGTGTCCGCGATGTGCCGCACCACGGTGGGGATGGTCCAGGGGGAGATACGGGGCGAGCGGCCGTGCCCGGGAAGGTCGACGGCCAGGACACGGTGCCCGGCGGTGAGGAGAGGAGCCGAGGCGTCCCAGTCGGTGAGCGACCGTCCGTAACCGTGCAGGAGAACCAGTTGAGGGCCGTCGCCCCCGTAGTCATGAACGTGTAGGAGTGTCATTGAGCTTCACAGTAGGTGGGACCCGGCATTTCGAACACCGGTTTACCGATCTCCGCCGGACGCGCAGTGCGCGCTTGCGATGCCACTTGATCGAGGGCGCGCGGAGATTGGAGGAGGTGATGGGCGATGTCGGGACCGGTCTGGGTCCCGGTCCGGGTCCCTTACTGCGGCTTGGTCGCGATCTGGATCAGGTTTCCGCAGGTGTCGTCGAAGACGGCGGTGGTGACCGGGCCCATCTCCAGCGGCTCCTGGGTGAAGCGCACACCAAGGCCGCGCAGGCGCTGGTACTCCGCCTTCACGTCGTCGACGGCGAACTGGGCGAGCGGGATGCCGTCCTCGACGAGCGTGTCGCGGTAGGTCTTGACGGCTGGGTGGCCGGCCGGCTCGAGGAGGAGTTCGGTGCCCTCGGGCTCGTCGGGCGAGACGACGGTCAGCCAGCGGTCCTTCTCGCCGACCGGGACATCGTGCTTCTTCACGAAGCCGAGAATCTCGGTGTAGAAGTGCTCGGCCTTGGTCTGGTCGTCGACGAAGACACTGGTCAGATGGATCTTCATGGGGTGCTCTCCTCCGGTCCGGATGTGTCGGGCACGAGCCATCGCTCGGCGATCTGCCGCAACGGGGCTGTGTTCAGGTCGTGGAACTTGTAGCGGCCCTCCCTCCTGGTGTCGACGAGGCCGGCGGACTCCAGCACGGCGAGGTGCTGGGAGACTGCCTGGCGCGAGATGCCGAGCTGGTGCTTCATGCTCAGTCGGGAGCAGATCTCGAACAGTGTCTGTCCGGACTTCTCCGTGAGCTCGTCGAGGATGGTCCGGCGGGTGGGGTCGGCCAAGGCTTTGAAGACGTCGTCGGCCACGACCACAGGATAGGCAACCATTCACTTGCCTATCAAGTCGAGGTGCGCCGCGCCCCGAGTCGGCGGACCGACCGGCCCTCTTCGCGCGCGCACTCAATCGGACAACAGCGAAGGCAGGGCCTCCGGCGCATAGGTCGCTTTCGCGACCTCGAGCTACCGAAAGGCCCTGCCGACATGTGCTGCACCCCGCCATCACCCGCTCAGGGACCGCGCTCGGTCCCTCGACCCCGTGGGCGGGAGCGGATGGCTCCCAGTGCAGCGGATCAGGTGTTGGGACCGCAGTCAGTGACCCACTTGTGGGACGCGGCGTTGTCGTGGACGCCCGCGTTCCAGCCCGCGTACCTCACGTTCTCGGGCACCTGGCTGCTCACCCAGCTGAAGATCTTCGAACCGTCGCGCAGGTTCCAGGTCTCCCCGCGCGGCAGGCAGGCGTAAGCGCTGCTGTACGACTCGTTGTAGTAGATGTTGACGTCGTCCCGGCCGCCCGAGGTGCCGCTGTTCTGGACCTGGTCCACCTTGTTCTGCACATTGTCCGGCCAGTCGGCGGTGTTGCCCTGGGCGTGCAGCTCCCCCTCGCCGTCGGCCCAGGCGCAGAACTCACCCGTGCTGCATGGCGCCGCCTGGGCGATGCCGGGGGCGGCCAGGACCGCGGTAGCGGCGAAGACGGTACCCACGAGCATGGTGCGGATCTTGGACATGTTCTCGTTCACCTCTCGGTTGTCTGTAGCTGTACTCATCGCGACGTCAGCCTTTGCGGACGATGTCGCGAGCCTTGGGGAGGGCGACCTTCTGGAGGCGCCGTACCGTGTCGAAGGCCTCCGGGTGCTCGTCGTAGAGCTCATCGGCGTACTTCAGGTCCAGCTGCGCCGCGGTGGCCGCGAGGCCGGACGTGCGCGCGCAGCGGGCTTCCGTGGTGGCGACGCGGATGTCCTCGGACCGGGCGTCGGGGTCCTTGTCGGCGAGCCGCTCTCCGCGCAGCGCCGCCGGCGTCCCGGCGCTGATCGCGTGCCGGCCCATGCAGTCGCTCCAGGACCGGACGGCCTTCCTGAACGCGGGGTCCTCGCTCACCCGCCCGATGCGGAAGCCGGGCAGGTTGTCGACCATCCGGGTCGACCCGTACCAGGCGCGGATGTCGCCGTAGAGCGTGCGCCAGGCGTCCGCCACACATCCCTGATCACTGCGGCTGAAGGTGCCGCCCATGGGCACCTCGGCCCGCAGAGCCCGGCGGTCCGAGGACGGGCCGTCGAGGGCGACGCCCCAGGCCTGGTAGCGCTCCTTGGCCAGGCCGCGGAGGTAGCGCGCCGACGGGGAGTCGCGGTCCTGCTCGTCGAGCCGTTCTTGGATGTCCCGCCCGTACCCGTGCCGGGCGGCCCACTTTTCGTCGTCGACCACATAGGGGAACGTGCGGTAGTCCGGCGCCGGGATCCGTGGAACGGGCCAGTACTCGAAGCCTCGCTCCGCCATGCAGCCCCGGATCAGGAGCTGTTCGGCCCGGTGCAGGACGTCCAGTTCCGCGCTCGTCGCCGTGCGGAGCCGGTCGTGACCCACCTCGGCCGGCTGGGCGGCTGAGCCGTCGCCACCGCCGGTCAGGACGGCCGCGGCCACCAGACCCGCGCACACCGCCGTGGCGCACAGCCACCTCAACACTCTCAGCTTCATCTCGACTCCCCGTGCCTGCCTCAGGTCAGGCGCACTGACGGCTGACGCCGCCCGTCTCGTCGCCCTTGAGGAAGATCGCGCTCACAAAGCCCACACCACCCGCGCGCAGTGGCAGTTGCACCCACTTGTCGTTGGAGATGCCCTCGGCGTTCACGAGCTGGCCCGTGACCCAGCAGTTCGCCGGATAGCTCTCATTCGCGTACACCTTGCTGACCACGTCGCATGAAGTCGACGCGCAGCTGCGCACGTTGGCCTCCGTCCACGCGGTCACCGTGGTCTGGCCGCCACCGCCCCCCGGCGTGCAGGGCAGGCTCACGCCCCGGTCACGCAGGTACGGGACGGGGTCGATACCGCGGATGGTCGTGGAGGTGCCGATCCTGACCCGCAGGTGGAGATGTGGGCCGGTGGACTCGCCCTCGCTGCCCATGAGGGCGATGCGCTGGCCGGCTTGGACCTGCTGGCCCACCGAGACGTCCCGTTGGTACATGTGGCCGTACTCCGTCACCGTGCCGTCGGAGTGCAGGATGCGGATCCACTGGCCGTAGCCGCTTGCCGGACCGGAGGCGATGACCTCGCCGGCGCCGACCGCGTAGATCGGTGTGCCGAGGGAGTTGGCGATGTCGACACCGTCGTGGGCGCTGCTGTAGCCCTGGCTGACGGGGCCGGCAGCGGGGCACGAGGCGGCGAAGGCGGTGGCCCCGGTGGACCGGGCGGGTGCTTCGGCCGCGGCGGGTGCCGCCGTCAGAAGTGGCAGGAGCAGGGTGGCTGCCGCCGTGAGACCGGCACGCAGATTGAAGCCGGGCAGACCAAGACGCACGAGTGCTTCCTCCCAGTGGTTCCCAAACAGGTGCTGTGCGGTTCCTGTGTGATCGCTGAACCGAACGGCTCGGAACGTATCCGTGCGACACCGGGCCAGGGCATCCGGAACGTTACGGAATGACAGCGCACGGCGATCCCCGATAGGGCTCTGTAGTTCGTTGAATTCCAGCGCGCTGAAAGATCAGTTGGGGGAAGAACCACGTGAAACCGATATCCCGCAGGCTGCTTGGTGGCCTGTGTGCCCTGCTTGTCCTCGCCGGCCTTCCACCGGCCACCGCGATCGCCGAGACCGCAGCCGACAAGACCCCGAGAAGCAGCTGGCAGGTGGACCTGACCAGTACCTCCGCCGACCAGCGCAACATCGGACACCGCCCGGACGACAGCATCACCGTCAAGAGCGCCCGTGTCCGCACGCCGTCCGAGCCCGAGGCGTCCTTCGCCGTCTACACCGCGCCCGCTCAGAGCCTCGGCCGCCAGGCCAGCGCTTTCACCCTCCGCAGCCAGGCCGAAGTGCCGTCCGGTACGCGGCTGTTGACCGAGGTACGGGGCAGCGCTCACCCCGGTACCTGGACGGAATGGCGTACGCCGGACCGGGCCGGAAAGCTGGTGCTCGCCGAGGAGGTGTCCGTGCTCCAGGTCCGGCTGACGTTTCTCGGCGGCCGGGATGCCGGCCCTTCGGTCTCGGAGGTCACCGTCCACGCGGACCGTGAGCAGCCCAGGCCCTCGGCCGGTGCACGCAGCGCGGTGGGCGCCACCGCCACCACGTACCGCCTCTTCGCGACCCGTGAGGGACTGGAGGGCCACACCACCGCGAACGGCCATGTCATCCAGCCCCGCGACCACTTCGTGGCCCTGCCCTCGCGCCGGATGCTGGCGAGCAACGGAGGCCGCGAGTACCAGGTGCGGCTCTGCTATCCGCGTACCGGCCGTTGCGAGACCGCACCCGTGTGGGACGTCGGCCCCTGGAACACCAGGGACGACTACTGGAACCCGCCGTCCGTCCGCGAGATGTGGGGCGACCTTCCGCAGGGCAGGCCGGAGGCGCAGGCCGCGTACCAGAGCGGCTACAACGGCGGCCGGGACGAGTTCGGCCGTACGGTCGCCAACCCCGCCGGGATCGATGTCGCCGACGGCACCTTCTGGGACGGCCTCGGCATGACGGACAACGACTGGGTGGACGTCACCTTCCAGCCCACGGACGGCGGTGGCGGTCCGACCACGGTCACGGCGTGGACACAGGCCAACGTGCGTAGCTGCGCGTCGACGTCATGCGATGTGGTCAGCACGGTGCAGGCGAACGAGAGCTACCCCGCGAACTGCTGGAAGGTCGGCCAGACGGTCACGGCCGAGGGCTACACCAACGACAAGTGGGTCGAACTGCCGTTGCGTGCGGGCGGGGTCGGCTACGTCAGCGCGATCTTCCTCACCGGTGACGAGAAGGGCGGAGTGACCACCCGGTGTTCCAGCTGATTCCGTAACGTGCGGGAGTCCGCTCTCGGCCCTCGTACGGCACTGTCCTGGAAGGACAGGACACCGAAGAGAGGGGTGAGGTTCCATGCGGATTCCACGGGGGACACGTTCGGGCTGGGCGGCGGCGGTGCTCGCACTGCTGATGACGCTCGGGCTCTGTGCCACGGCGGCACCCGCGACAGCGGCCGCCGTGCCCGCCGCCCGGCCCGACTTCAAGCTGCCGTTCGCCTGTGGGCAGACCTGGCAGCTGCAGACGTACCGGGGGCACACTCCGGAGGACAAGAAACTCGACATGTACCGCGTCGGCGGCGAGACCCTCGGCGCCCCGGTCGCCGCTTCCGCCGCCGGCACGGTCACCGAGTTCTTCGAGCCCGGCGGCCTGGAGATCAACCACGGCGGCGGCTGGTTCACGGTCTACCTGCACATGGACCGCATCGACGTGCGCCTCGGGCAACAGGTGAGCTCCGGGGCGACGCTCGGGCGCCTCGGACTGGTCGGAACGAGTTCGGCGCATCTGCACTACGAGCAGCTCTACGACACCAACGGGGACAACGACGGGGAAACGGACGAGATGGTCCACCCGGTGCTCCAGGGCACCGAGTACCACCTCTCGCCCGACGGGCCGTTCCCCCGGGTGACCAGCACGAATGCCTGCGGAGGAAGTGGTGACCCGGACAAGTACTGGGTGGACACCTTCGCCGACGCCACCGGTTACGCCGCCGTGGACTGTGTCGGCGACAGCAGGCCGGAGTGCGCCGCGCAGGGAACCCTGCTCAAAGGCAGCAACTACGTCCTGTGCAAGAAGTGGGGCGACGAGGTGCGGGCGGGCGGCTCGTACAACCACTGGTGGCTGCTGACCGCCTTGGACGAGGTGACGCCCGGGGGTCAGGGGCGCGCCTATGTCTCCGCGTACTACCTGCAGCGCTGGGGGAACGACGAGGCGAAGGACAACGACGGACGCGAGATCCGTGAGTGCTGAGTCACGTGCACTCCGGGACGGTGGGAAGGTCTCGCGTGCGTACGGCGGGAAGCCAGGCGGTCCCGCTCTGGGCGCCAGGGAGATGTACCCGGAACCACTCGGTGGATCGGTTTCCGGCTTCGTCCATGACCGGCAGGCCCTGGGGCATCCGGCAGTCGACGGACAAGACGTCTCCGTGCCACACCCGTGTCGTGACGACGTTGTCGATGGTGTACGCGGCGAGAGGGTCGACAGCGAGACCGAGACTGCATTGCTGGTCGCGAGTGTCGGCGCGGTCACGGCACTGCTTCTCCACGTTGAACACCTCCACCCGGCCGGCCGGTCCCGCACTGTCTGAAGGGGCGGTGCGGTCCGGCCGTGCCCCGGAAGAGCGGTCGTCACCGCCGGTGGCCGCGTAGGACCAGGCGGCGGCGGTCGCCCCGCACACGGCGGCCGCCACGGCGGTGGCGAGCAGCGCCTTCCGGCGCACCGGGACGCGGGCACCGGGATCGGCCGCTGCCCCGCCCGCCTCGATACGAGCCAGCAGGCTCGCGGCGGTGTGCTCGGCGCGGGCCGCGTGCGTCGGGGCGAGACAGCCGCCGATCAGTTCACGCCAGAAGGGCGGTACGGCGTTGTCCATGCGCAGCGGCGTTCGCCCCGTGGCGTACTCCTGCACGGCCGCCCTGCGCGCCATGGGCGTGGCGCCGGGAAAAGGCGAGGCGCCGCCCGCGAAGACCTGATGGATCACGATGCCCAGAGCCCAGATGTCGGCACTCGGCCGTACCTGCACACCACGCTCGCCGAGCGGGGCCTTCCAGCGCTCGGGCGGCAGATAGTCCGGGGTGCCGAAGGGCGGGATGTAGCCGTGTGTGCCGTGGGTGCCCTCGAGCTCCGCGGCGAGCCCGAAGTCGGAGAGTTTCACCGAACCGTCCGCCATGAGAAGCACGTTGTCGGGCTTGAGGTCGCCGTGCACCCAGCCGAGACCGTGCAGATGGGCCAGCCCTTCGAAGATCCCGGTGAGCAGCCGGCCCTTTTCGCCTTCTGCCAGGTCCTTTTCGGCATCGATGAGCTGACGCAGGCTCCGCTCGGCACGTTCCATGACCAGGACGACGGCCCCGTCGAGGGCGGGATCCCCGGGTTCGCTCAGTACGACGGAGTCCAGCAGCCGGATCAGCCGAGGATGCCGGGCCCGGCGGCCCAGCTCGATCTCGCGCCGCGCGGTTTCCACGAGCCCGCGCACCTGGCGTGGCGCGAGCCCTGCGGTGGGCAAGAACTTGAGCGCGACGACCCGCCCCTCGCCGGGCAGGTCATTCGGACCTTCCTCCCCACCGAATCGGTCGGTGTCGTCCGGACCGCCCGTGTCGTCCGCGCCGTCCTCAGCGTCAACAACGCGACCCTCAGCGGCGAACACGCCACCGGGGCTCGCCGCTGCGGCTCCGCCATGCCCGGCGCCGCCAGGTCCTGTGCCGTCGCGGGCAGCCCCCGGGCCGTCGGCCGACGCCGAGTCCCGTCCCACGAACCGACCCTCGTAGACCGTCCCCCAGCCCCCGGCCGCTATCACTTCGGTGACTTCGAATGCGCCGACCCGGTAGCCGCGCGGAACCCTTTCCAGGGGTACGCTCACTGACTCACTCATCTGGACCACACCGGACCTGACGCTCCCGCCGTCCCAGCAGTTCCCACCCGCCCCGCCGAACGGGACGGCAGCAGCGACAGATGTTCCTCGCGGACCAACCCGAACCGCAGTGCGAGTCCGACGACCGCCTCGCGCTTGCCGTTGCGGCGTGCGCCCTGCCCCGGTTCCGGGGTGGCCGGTGCCTCGATCCGGAGTTTCTCCTCGGCGAGGTAGTCGATGTGGGAACTGACCGCGCGAGCCGTCAGCTGGCCGTACTCCGGGTGGTTGCGCAGCCGTTCGACGACCTGGGGTGTAGTGGGGACGGCGACGGCCGACTCGTCGCGCAGGCGGGGCTCGCACAGGGCGACCAGCACCAGGAAGTAGGCGGCGGTCTCGTCGAGCGAGTAGGCGGTCAGGGTCTGCGTTCCCCACCGGCCACCGATGCTGTCCGGGTCGAGGTAGACGTGGTCCGGCGCGAAGACCTGGAAGCCGACCGTGGAGCCCCTGGTCGGCAGGAGAACCCGGGCGAACTCGAAGGGGATGGGCGCGCCGACGCGGCGCGGCGGGACCCGCAGGTATTCCCCCGCCCCTTCCGGGTTCTCCACCAGATAGCTGTGTGTGGAGCTGTAGTTGCTCAGCTGCCAGTGGTCGTCGGTCACCCGGATCTCGCCCGCCAGCCTGGAGACCGCCGGGTCGCTGAGCCGCAGCTCGACGGGTGTCGAATCGGAGCCACGTCCGAATCGGGCCACATCGCCCGGCCCCAGCCGCAGGGTCACCGGGCCCTCGTCGCCCTCCGGCGGAAGATGGATCAGTACGCCGCTCATCGGTCCCCCTGCTCTGCCAGTTCCGCATCATCGCCGCCGTACGCGGTGAAGCCGGACTCCTGCGCTCCGGTCTGTGCGGCGCCGAAGCGAAGAGGGTTCACGCATCTTCCCGTCTCCTGGACTGCCTGCCGTTGACCGTATCGGATCATACGAACGCTCACATGGGATAACTCGTGTTGTCAGCAGTCACAGGCATGCGGGATTCCAGTCGATCCATAACATCATCCTTATGACCGCAGGGGGAGAGATGGTGGCCACGACCCGTGCTGGTGCCGTGCCGGCCGCGGACCCGAGCATTCGCCAGTTACGCCTGTTCCTGGCACTGAGCGAAGAACTCCACTTCGGACGCGCCGCCGCACGTCTGTACATCACCCAGCCCGCACTGAGTCAGCAGATCCGCGACTTGGAGGTTCGCCTGGGCGTGCGGCTGTTCACACGCTCCAGCCGAGCGGTCGACCTGACGGCGGCCGGACGGGCGTTGCTTCCCGATGTCCGGGCAACGGTCGAAGCCGCCGACCGTATACGGCGTACAGCCGACGCCCAGACACGCCAGCTGTCGGGTCGGCTCATCGTGGGGAGCATCGGAGCCGAGGCCGCCATGCCTCACACTCGCGCAGTTCTGCAGGCACTGCACGAAAGCCACCCCGGAATCACGGTGCAGTTGCTCAGTCTCAACTTCGTCGAGCACATCGCCGCCCTGGTCCGTCAGGAACTCGACGTGGTTTTCCTGCGTCCCCCGGTACCGGAAGGCATAGACCTGCGTCACCTCGCCACAGAACCCCGGGTGGCCTGTCTTCCGGCAGACGACAGGCTGGCCGACCTGCCCCATGTCACGCTGGCCCAGCTCGCCGGCTACCCCGTGGTCGCCATGCCCGACGAGGTACCGCGCGTGTGGTGGGACTTCTGGGCGGTGGACCCGCGTCCCGACGGCAGCCCTGTGCGCTACGGGCCGGTCGCCACCGACATGGAGTCGTTGTTCCACATCGTGGCCGGCGGAGAGGCCATATGTTTCCTCCCCGCAGCCGCCCGTGAGTTGTTTCCCCGCCCCAGCATCCGATACGTCGACGTCACCGACCTCACGCCCTCCACCTCAGCTCTGGCCTGGCTCTCCACGAGACAGTCAGAACCAGGCATCGCCGCCATCAGGCAGGCAGCCGACCGCGCCGTCTGCTGAATGAGCGTTCAGGTTGGCCTCTTGGGATGTGGCGCGGGCTCGCTCAGCAGGGCTTCCGCCACACCCCGAGTTCCGGCTCTTTCACCATCGACGACAGCTTCAGGCGGCGGGACTCGGGGCAGAAGCTGCTCCGCGGTTCCGTGTACTCCACGTGGAAGACCGCCTTGCCGGCCGCGATGAACGGAGTGAGTTCCGCGCACTCGTCGTACTGTGCGCATTCCTCGTTGACCGCGAAGTCGAAGTCGGCCAGGAGCTGGGGGATCTGCGGAAGGTCGTTCTTCAGCCCCACCGACAGTCCGCGTTCGTGCGCGATGGCCGCGATCATGCGGTTGTACCTGAGCTGGTCGCGTGCGGTGAGAGGGAAGCCGGTGTCGTTGCCATAGCCCTCGACCAGGTCGGGCTCGACCGCGTCGAAGCCCTTGTCGCGGCACATGTCGAAGCGTCGTTCCATGATCGGCCGCAGGACGGAGACCTGCCGGATGTCCAACCACCGTTCGCCCGCCCAGCCGTTGGGCTCACCGAGTACCGAACGCGGGAAGGCGCCCTGGTCGGATCGGAAGTCCTCCCAGGCACCGACATTGATGTAGCAGATGACCTTGCGGCCGTCCCGGTGCAGACGGGCCACGTCCGCCGCCGAGTTCTCGAAGCCGTCGATGTCGTACACGGGCACGTCGGCCGAGGGGTTGGCCTTTCCGTCCAGTTGCCACTGCCAGGCCAGCCCGGGTCGGGGTTTCCACAGAGCCTTGCCGGGGCTTGCGGAAGTGGCGTTCCCGGAAGGGGCTTTGGCGGGCGGGGAAGCAGACGAAGACGGGGAAGGGGGAGAACTCTTCGGTGCGGGCGGCTCCCCGGTGTCGGAAGTGGCCGCCGCAGTGGTCGTGCTCTGGGCGGCGGACGTCGTACCGTGCGCGTCGGCAGGCCGCCCCGTGCCGCCGGAACACCCCGTCAGCACCGATGCCGCCAGAGCCGCCACAGTTGCCAGTAGTGGGGCGAAGGCCGGTCGCGCGTTCCTCATCGCTCCGTCCCGGTCAGTGCGGGCGTCAACCCGGCCCAGGGATTGGGGGGTTCTCCGGTCACGGGCCCGCAGACCCCCGCACCGCGTTCGTGCGCCGTGCGCACGGCGAGCGGTACGAGCGCCTCGGGCACGCCGTACACGAGGTGACACAGCTCCTCGGGCGGATGCCGCGCGGTCCACGCCGGTCTGCTGAACGCCGACACGTACGTCGACCAGTGGCCCTCGAAGGTGACCGTCAGGTCGGCGAGACGGGCGTATCCGGGCGCCGGATGGACCCCGGGGTTGATGACCACCGTCCCGGCACCGAGCCGGCGTACGGTCCTGACCAGTCGGCGACAGGCGGACAGCCCTTCCGGTGTCGCCGTCACCTGGTCGAGGAAGCAGCCGTCGGCCGCGTACCACTCCTGGTGGCGGCGCACATCGGCGGCGATGTCCGCGCTCTCGCGCATCCCGTAGTCGGTGTCGACGTAGCCCAGCAGCCGTGCCCCGGCCGCGCGCAGCGCCTCGGCCGCCGCGGTGAACGCGGGATCGGGGCCGTCCCCCGGACCGTTGGCGGGGTTGAGGACGACGCCGTACGTGCGGGTCGCGGCCGTGATCAGACGGTGCCAGGCACCAGGGTCCTCGGCCGGGTGGACGTACAGCGGAATCAGCAGGTTCACGGGGCCGGGTCGCCTTCCCACAACGCGGTCAGCGCGTCGTCGAGGGTGTGGGCCGGGCGCCAGCCCAGGGCCTTGTCGGCGGCGGTGATGTCGGAACACTGCCACGACACGTCGGCCGAGCGGGCCGAGCCGGTGGTGGTCTCCTCGATCCGCCCCCGGAAGCCGGCCCTGTCGGCCAGCCCCCGCACCAGGTCGCGCACCGGAACGGCCCGGCCGCCACTGATGTTGAGCACGGGCGGCAGCGGAGCGGGAGCTGTGACCGCGTACGCCGCCGCCCGCGCCACATCGCGTACGTCGATGAAGTCGCGGTACGCGGACAGGTCGCCGAGCCGCAGCACCGCGTCCGGGTCCGGGCCGGCCGCGCGCAGCAGTCCGGCGATCCGGCCGGGCAGCCCGGTGGACGGCGCCCCGGGCCCCACCGGGTTGCCGACCCGCAGCACCACCGCGTCCAGGCCCGAGGCGGTCACCGCGGCGGTGCCCGCCAGCTTGGTCGCTCCGTAGGGGCCGACCGGATGGGTGGCCGCGGTTTCCGTCACCCGGATGTCCGGGACACCGGGGCCGTACTCGGCGGCCGACCCCAGATGGACCAGACGCGCCGCGGGGGCCGCGGCCCGCAGCGCGGCGCACAGCACCGCGGGGCCGCGGGCGTTGACCTCCGCGAGGGTCACGGCGTCGCCGCCGGTCGCGCCCGCACAGTTGATCACGGTGTCGGGTGCGGCCGCCTCGACGGTCATCGTCAGCCGCTCGGGGCGGACGGTGGCGAGGTCGACCGAGAACTCGGCGGCGGGCGAGCGGCCGCCGCCGAGCACCAGCGCGCCCGGCAGGGCGCGCAGCCGCTCGACGACGTGGCTGCCCAGATAGCCGGTGTGGCCCAGGACGAGAATGCGCATGCGGTGCTCAGGCTCCCTTGAGCAGAAGCGACTTGCGGGTGGTGAACTCGGCGTTGGCCCGGTCATAGTCGTCCGGACGCCCGATGTCCAGCCAGTACCCGTCGAACTCATAGGCGTGCGGCGGGCTCTGGGCGGCCAGCAGGTCGAGGACCAACTCGTCGAATCCGAGCGGCAGTCCGGGCGTGTAGCCGTCGAGCGTCGAGCGGGACAGGCCGTAGACGCCCATGGAGACGCGGTAGTCGATGCTCGGCTTCTCGGTGAACGCGACGACCTTGCCCGAGTCGGTGGTCAGCACGCCGAAGTCGATGTGCACCTTGCGGGCGTACGTCGCGATGGTCAGCGGGGCGCCCGACTCCCCGTGCCGGCGCAGGACGTCGGCGTAGTCGAGGTCGGTCAGGATGTCGCCGTTCATCACCAGGAACGTCTCGGGCAGCCGGTCGCGCAGGGTGAGCAGCGGGCCCATGGTGCCCAGCGGGCTCTCCTCGGTGGCGTAGTCGATGCTCATGCCCCACTGGGAGCCGTCGCCGACATACGCGCGGATGATCTCGCCCAGATGGCCGATGGCGATCGTGCAGCGGGTGAAGCCGGCCATGGAGAGCTGCCGTAGCACGATCTCCAGGATGGCGTGCTGATCACCTATGGGCACGAGGGGCTTGGGCAGCGCCGTGGTGTACGGCCGCAGCCGGACGCCCTTGCCTCCCGCCAGGATCACTACGTGCATGGGGGCTCCTCCTTCATAGACGTGCGGGGCTGTACGGGGACGTGCCGGGCAGGTCAGATGTTGTAGATGCCGGTCTTGTAGCGGGCGAGGTTGGCCGGGTCGCGGAAGAACTCCACGGTGTGTCCGAGGCCCTCCTCCAGGGTGTGGGCGGGCTGCCAGCCGGTGGCCGCAGCGAGTCGGCTCGCGTCCGCGACCAGCCGCATCACCTCGGAGTTCGCCGGGCGGATGCGCGCGGTGTCCTCGCGGACGTCGAGGGCGGTGTCCATCACCTTGCCGATCAGCGCGACGAGGTCGCCGACGGAGATCTCCCCGCCGGTGCCGGCGTTGAAGGTGCGGCCCACGACCTGCTCGGCGGGCGCGGTGCCCACGGTCAGAAACGCCTGGGCGGTGTCCTTGACGAAGGTGAAGTCGCGGGTGGGACGAAGGTCGCCGAGGGTGATGGTGCGCTCCCCGGCCGCCACCTGGCCGATGACGGTGGGGATGACCGCGCGCATCGACTGGCGCGGCCCGAAGGTGTTGAACGGGCGCAGTGTCACCACCGGGGTGTCGAAGCTCGCGTGGTAGCTGTCGGCCAGCCGGTCACCGCCCGCCTTGGAAGCGGCGTACGGCGACTGGGTGTTGATGGGGTGGTCCTCGGTGATCGGCACGGTCTGCGCGGTGCCGTACGTCTCACTGGTGGAGGTGTGCACCAGCCGGGGTGTGCCGAGGGCGCGCACGGCCTCCAGCACGTTGAGCGTGCCGGTGACGTTGGTGTCCACGTAGCTGTGCGGCGCCTGGTAGGAGTACGGGATCGCGATCAGGGCGGCCAAGTGGTAGGCGGTGTCGGCGCCTTCGAGCAGCCCGCGGACCGAGCCGGGGTCGCGCACGTCGCCGAGGACGATCTCCACCTGGTCGAGGACGTCCGGATGCAGGGTCTCCAGCCATCCGTAGGAGGAGAAGGAGTTGTACTGGGCCATGGCCCGGACCCGGTGTCCGGAGGCGACCAGCGCCTCGGTGAGGTGGGAGCCGATGAAACCCTCGGCTCCGGTGACTGCGGCGAGCGGTGCGGAGGTCAACTCAGGTGTCCTTCCGGTTGGTTGGGCGAGTGGGGAGAGCGCGGGGGCGGCCGGTGAGGTCAGGCGTGCGGGGCCGGTCGTCCGAGGGACCACAGCGTGCAGGCCGACAGACACAGGGCGGCCGCGCCGCACAACAGGGGCAGTGCGGCCGAGCCCGGTGGCAGGTCCAGCACGGTGACCGCCCCGGCGCCGCCCGCGGCCGTGAGGCAGATCGCGGCCGACGGCCAGGCGGCTCCGAACGCCTGGAGCAGCAGGGCGGTCCACAGGGTGGCCGCGAGCAGCAGCAGGGCGGCCGGATCGGCGCCGGTGAGCAGGGCCGCGGGCAGCAGGGGCGCGAGGTAGGCGAGCAGGCAGAGACCGAGGATGCCGGCCGAGCGGAGCAGGAAGCCGGCGGGTGTGGCGGTGGCGCGCAGCGCGGCGACCGACAGCCCGCGGTAGCGGTACAGCAGCCACTCCGCCGGCCCCATGCTCACCGTCAGCACGATCACCGCGTACGGCTCCTGCCGTCCCTCCAGCAGTACCAGCACGCCGGCGGCCAGCCCGAACAGTCCGTAGGGCAGGGACCACAGCAGGCGCGGCCGGGCGGCGCCGGACGCGGCCGGGACCGCGCGGGCGGCCCACAGGGTCCGGCCGGTGACGGCGAGCGTGGCGAGCAGCGCCAGCAGCGGCAGCGCGACCCGCAGCAGGGTGCCGGGCTCCCACCAGGGCAGCACGGCGGCGCCGGCGATCAGCGGGCTGAGCGCGGCCAGCAGCAGCCGCTCCCGGCCCAGCACCAGCAGGATGCCCGCCGCCCCCAGGTACGCCGACTGTCCGGCCGCTGCCAGGGTCACAGGTCCGCCTTCGGCGGGTATCGCCGCGATCGCCGTGGCCACCACCGCCCCCACCGGCGCACCGACCAGGAGCGTACGGCCCGCCTCGCGCCGGCCGGTCGCCAGCCGCAGGTGGGCGCGGTGGCCGAGGGCCTGCCCCCAGGCCCAGGAGACGAGTCCGGCCACGATCAGGGCCGAGGCGTTCGCTGAGGCGTTCCACAGCGGTGCGGTCAGCAGGTAGGCGAGTCCGGGCAGCGCGAACAGCACGCCCCGCAGGAGACAACGCACGGTGTCCGGGCGCCAGGGATCGGCCGGCGGTGCGGGTTCGGGGAAGGTCCGCGGCACCCGCTCGTACAGCGCGGAGGCGAGCGAGAAGAGGTTCGGGTGGCCGTACCGCTCCTTGATCAAAGACGCGGAGAGGCCTTCGGCTTCCAGCAGTGCGGCCACTTCGTAGGGGTGGACGGCGGGGCCGACGCGGTCGGCGAGTTCGGCGGCGAGCTCGCTGATCGCCTCCTCGTCCGGGCCGTGCCGGGGTAACCGGATGGCGAGTGTGGCGCTGTCGTCGAGCGCCCAGCGCGGGCGGCGGCGCGGCGGGCGGGTCTCGGCCAGCCGGAGTGTCAGCGTTTCCTGTTCGGCGCCGCCGGGTTCGAGTGATATCGGCCCGCTCATCCGGTCAGGCTCCCTGTGGCCACGGGCGTGGGCGGTTGCTCGGCGGGGGCCGGTACCAGCGCCGACCGCCGTCCGAGCGTGGGCAGTTCCCGGTAGATGGACCGGAACGTGTCGATGGTCTGGCGCAGCGTGAACTGCTCGATCACCCGCAGTCGTGCCGCCTCGCCCATCGCCCTGCGCCGCCCGGGATCACCCAGCAGCTCCAGCGCGGCCGCGGCCATCGCCGCCGGATCGCGCGGCGGCACCACGAGCCCGGTGTCGCCGACGGCCTCCCTCACCCCGCCCACGTCGGTGGAGACGGTCGCCCGCCCGCACGACATGGCCTCGATCAGAGTGAAGGGGAAGCCCTCGCTGATGCTGGAGAGCATCACGACGTTGCCGGCCGCGTACGCGTCCTTGATGTCGTCGACGCGCCCCTCGAAGGTGACGGAGTCCGCGTGCCCGAGCTCGGCGGCCAGCGCCTCGCAGCGTTCCCGGTAGGCCTCGCCGCCGCGTGGGGTGCCGCCGAACATCCGCAGCCGCGTGCCGGGGAGTCGGTCCCTGACGAGGGCGAAGGCCCGTATGAGGGTCTCCAGGTCCTTGATGGGGTCGACGCGGCCCGCCCAGCTGAGGGTGAGCTGCTCCGGTTCGGGGCCGGCCGGCGGGAACGCGGCGGGGTCCACACCGTTGTAGACCGTGCGGATCGACTCCGGGTCGGCACCGCCCTGTTCCTCCCACAGCCGGTTGTAGCGGTTGCCCGGGGTGATCAGGGCGGCCCGCCGGTAGGTCTCCTCCGCCAGCAGCCGGAAGAAGCCGAGGACGACGGCCTTCACCGGCCAGCGGTAGGGCGCGGTGCGGTAGCCGAGGTAGCGCTCGCGCAGATAGACGCCGTGCTCGGTCAACAGCAGGGGGACGCCGTGCTGTTCGAGGGCGGCGAGGCCCGGCAGTGCGGCGACGCCGCCGCTGACCGCGTGCGCGACCCCGCTCTCGGGCAGCGGTGCGGCCAAGGGGCGCAGGGCGTGTTCCAGCAGCGCGGTCGCGGTGAGCGCGTCGTGGAGGGTCGGACCGGCCTCGCGCACGGCCAGACCCGGACGGTTCCACACGGCCGTCAGCAGGGCGATCGCGCGGTCGCCGCGCAGGAACGGGCTCAGTGTCCCGTCCGCGGCGGCCCGGGCCATCGCGTACAGGGCGGGGGCGAACCCGTCCTCGGCGCAGGGATCGAGCAGGGCGGTCAGGAACCGCTCGTAGGCGGCGGCGAGTTGGTTGCGGGCGCGGCTCCGGGGCGGGCGGCCCTCGGGCGGGTCGCCCCACATCGGGACGGACAGCACGCTGGATACGTGCGCGGGCAGGTCCCACACCACGGGTTCGCGTCCGGTCCCGGTGACGGCGATGACGTCGAAGGCGAGGTCGGGCATGCCCTGGACGAGCTGGTCGCACCAGACGCTCACGCCGCCGTGACTGTGTGGGTAGGTGCCTTCGGTGAGCAGGGTGACGCGCGTTGCGCTGGGGCGTCGCGCGCCGTGGGGAACGTGCATGGATGTGCTCCACGGGCCGAGGTGTGGGGTCGTCGTGCCGGTCCCGGCCGCAGAGGGCGGCCGGGACCTCGGTCGGTCCTTGGGTCGGCGCGCCGTTCAGTTGTCCGCGGTGTACGGGACCGGCTCGGTCACGCCTGCGGGGACGCGGGTGTCCGGTGCGGGGTCCGTGGCCGGTGCGACGGGCTCGGAGGAGTCGACGGCCGGGGCGGGGGCGGACGCCGGCAGGGTGAGCTCGAGCGGCGTGCCCGCGGAGGGCGCCCAGCCCGACATCTCGCCCGCGTACGCGGTGCCGAAGGCGGAGCCGGCCAGCGTGGTGCCGGTGGGCACGGTCGCCGTGACGGCCACTCCGTTCGGCGCCTCGACGGTCACCGAGGTACCGATGCGGTAGCCGGTCACCTGGCCGGCCTGCAGGGCGGCCTGCCAGGCGGCTCTGTGCCGCAGTTCGGTGCCGATGTCCTTCATCCGCAGGTTCACCACGGGGGTGTTGTCCGCGAACAGCGCGTTGTAGCCGTCGAGGACGCCGTTCAGCACGGGGTAGGCGATGCGCTCCTCGGCCAGGTTCGACTGGTGGATGAAGTGCGGTTTCGGGTCGTTGGACAGCACGTGTCCGAGAGCGATGCGCTTCTCCACCGGCACGATCTGCTCGGCGTAACCGGTGGTGGTGTCCAGCGGTGCCGCGAGGCAGGTGGTGGTGGCCGGGTTGTCCTCGCAGATGCCGCTGCCGCCCTGGGCGCGGCTGGTGTAGATCCAGTTGTACTCGTCGACCTGCTCGGTCGCCTTGCCCGCGTTGTAGAAGACGTTCATCGGGTAGCGGGGGACGGTCGTGGCCGGGCCGACCTGACGCTGGCCGGGTTCACGGGAGTTGTCCGAGCCGAGCCAGGAAATGTCGTTGTCGTCGAGGGCGAGCGCCAGGTTGGGGTTGTCCGCGGGCTGCTGCGGAAGAACCCGCATGCCGGAGTGCTCGCCGGTGACCAACTCGTCGTTCTCCAGCGGGAGTCCGGCCGTCTGCCCCCACACGCGGTTGGTGGCGATCTCGTCGGAGATCTCCGTGCGGCTGACCCACCGGGTGCTGCCGTCGGTGTTCGTGGCGCACTTCCAGGGCACCGTCGCGGTGTCCTGCACGCAGCCGAGGAAGGGGTGCGAGTACGTGTGGTTGATCCAGCGGAACTCGCCCCGGTCCGCGATCAGCTTGTCGGCGAGCGCGTCGACTCCGTTGTTGGCCTCGCGCTGGTCGACGCTGCCGGCGCCGTTGTAGGCGAAGTCGAGGGTGAAGTCGCGGCTGTCCTGCCAGGAAGTGGCGTGGTCGACGTCCGCGGCCGTCATGCGGATCGGGTCGGCCGTGGCGTTCGGGTCGGTGCAGTCGACATCGCCGGGGGTGCAGTTGAGCTCGGTGCTCCAGCGGTCGTCGGCGGCGAACACGTCGTCCACATGCACGGCGAAGTAGTTGCGGGAGGCGCCGAGGTGAATGCCGCCGGTCATCCACTCCACGATCCCGCGGGCCAGCAGCCGGAACTGCTGTTGGTACTGGTTGTAGACGAAGGTGACGACGAGCTCGCGACGCCCGTCGTGCCGGTACTCGCCCACCAGCGAGCCTCGCGTCGACTGCCCGGGGATCGCCGCGTCGACGTAGGGGGTGAAGTCGGCGCCCGCCGTGGGCGTCGACAGGTAGGCGTAACTCTCGCCCACGGAGGCGTCGTTGTCCTCGAAGGGCACCGCGCCGTCGAGGTAGTCGAAGGGGCCCGACTTCCCGGCGGCGGTCACCTCCGCCTGCATGCCGTCGGCGCTCCCGGAGTAGCCGCCGTAGACCGGATACTGCAGACCGGCTTCGGGACGCGCGTAGGTGTAGGCGTCGACCTGGGGAATGTCGTAGGTCTGCTCGTACGCCGCCAGCGCCGCCATCTCCGTGGAACCGGCCGGGAACGGGTTGTCGTTGGGCAGGACCACGGCCTGGAACCTGGCGCGCGGCCGGCCGTCGACGGTGTCCGCGAGGAAACCGGCGTCGATCACGGGCCGGCCGGACTGCGTGAGATCGATCTCGGTGTACGGCGTGCCGGCCGCGGTCAGCTCGGCTGCGATCGCGTCGGTGGACGGCCCCCCGTCGCTCACCACCAGCACCCGCAGGTCGACGCGGGGTGTGCTCGTGTCGGCCTGGGCCGCGCCGGCCGGCAGGCCCAGCGCGACGATCAGCGCACCCGCCGTGAACACGGCGGTGCGTATGGTCCGCTTCATGCGGTGATGTCCCCTCCCCGGGCAGGGGTGAGCACAGCTCCCATGGAGCGGACTGACCCCCTTGCGTGACGCCGGCATCCCCCTCAGAAACCAGTCGTCGACGCATCCGTCCCGCCAATAGTGAGGTCTGTGTGTAGCTTTAGTGGTCATGTTGCGAAACATGACGGAAAAATGCAGGTGACCAATAGGGCAGAGTCGAAGGCGAGTTGAGTCGTCCGGTGACGCCTCGGGGGTGGCCGGACGCCCGGACCCGACGGCCCCGAAAGCCCGTCGCGCTGGTCCGGGCCCCGCATACCGCACCGGCGGGCCGCCGGGGCCGCCGGTGCGGAGTGCCAGTGGTTCAGACCACTGTGCGTGCCTGGTCGAAGAGCGTTTTCAGGTCACCTCGGCGCGGCCGCCGACGCACTCGACAGGCCGTCAGGCGCACAGCACTCGCGTCTCGGGCGTGTAGACCGGCCCACCGCTGGTGTTCGTGCTGTCGCTGAACTCGGCGTAGAAGTACGAGTAGAAGCCGATGTTGCCGTTGCAGCCGGAGTCGGCGGCGACCTGGAGCGTCAGTGTGACGGTGCGGCTCTGGCCGGGCGGAACGGTGGCGCCGTAGTTGCCGCCGAGGTTGGCGGGGCCGGTCCCGGAGCAGGGGGTGGGTCCGGCAGCCGTGGCCAGGCTGCACCCGGTGAAGCCGTACTTCAGGTCGGGTCGCTGAGTGGTCAGCCACGTCGGTTCGATCGTCTGGTACATGAACCAGATGTCGTAGGTCTTGTTGTTGGTGATGGTCATCGACAGATTCACCGTGCCGCCGGGCGTGGTGGTCGCACTGTCGGTGGCGAAGGTCAGCTCGGCCGGTGCCGGGTCGGCGGCGCTCGCGCTGGGGGCCAGGCCGAACACGGCAAGAGCGAGAGCCAGGACGGCACCGAGGCCGAGGCGTCTCATCAGGAGTGATCGCATGGCCGGGAGGCTAGGCATGTGGCGAATGCACCGTCTGCCCCGGCAGGGGCGCGCCCCACGACACCCGGCCGAAAGTGCGTGTTGCGTGAAGATCGCGTGACGAAGACGTGTGGGCGTCGGTGCGCCCGCATAACCGCACGTAGGGAAGGTGCGCCAAGGGCGGTTCCGGGGGGCCGGTGAGGCCGGACGGTCCCGTGCGCGCGCAGATGATATTGGCGCGTACCGGATCCGTCGGCCCCTGCGTGACCGATGCACGGCGCAAAGCTTTCTCGGCCATCCCGCCGCATTCCGGCCGGTCCGGCGGCCACCTGCTCGTCCCCGGTGACGGCAGACGCTGACCCTCAGTTGCCGACGAGACGCCACAGCGACGTCACTTCCGCAGCGCGGGCGGCGTGGAGGGGATCAGCGGCGTCGCTCGCTCGTGGATGCTGCGGCCTGGTGTCGGTTCTGTCCACCACGTGCAGACCCGCCGCTTCAATGCGGTCCAGCAGTTCGCCGCGAGTCCTGAGTCCTAGACGCTCGGCCAAGTCCGACAGGATCAGCCAACTTATGTGGAATCGAGCCGGGCTAGTAGTGCGGCCGATTGCAGAGGAAGCAGCCGTCCCAGAGCGGGAGCGCGCTGAGGACGCGGTGGCGCACGCACGAGGCCATCGCGGCCTCGTCCGGGCCGGGGAAGCCGCGTGCGGCGCTGCTGTCGGCGGGCGGGGGTGCAGGACTCCACCATGGTCGTGAAGCGGTGCAGGTAGTCATGCACGCGGGGCGGGTGGTAGCCCAGCTCGCTCCAGCGATGTCCGCTCGCCGCGAGTGCTGTGGCACGCAGCACGAAGTCCTTCGCGCGGGCGCGTTCCCGCTCCGTCGCACCCCAGTCGAACTCCGCCAGGTCGAACCCGACGGCACCGCGCCCCATGACGTTCTGGTCCTGCAGGGTCAGCAGCGCCGCGAAGCGGAAGTCCCAGTCCTCGGAGGCCAGATCGGACACGGCCAGCATCAGCACGTCGATGAACACCGCGGTGGCGACCATTGGACAGGTCCAGGTCGTGGCTACCGCCGGAGAAGATGTTGCTCACCGACCTATGATGCGATCCCGGCCCTCCACCTGCTTGGAGAAGACGCATGACGGATGCGAGCACCGGCAAAGTGGTCGTGAACAGGGTGATGTCCCTCGATGGGTTCATCGCCGGTCCCGGCCACACGATGGACTGGATCTTCGAGTACATGACGTCGGCGACGTTCCCGGAGGTCATGGCGGCCACGGGCGCCATGCTCATCGGCCGGGGCACGTACGAGGTCGGCAAGCGCATGTCCGACGAGAACACCGGCTACGACGGCGGGGCGCAGTTCGTCCTCACCCACCGCCCGCCCGACGAGCCGGACCCCAACGTCACCTTCCTCACCTGCGACATCGAGGAAGCCGTGGCCACGGCACGCCGCGCCGCCGGCGACAAGAACCTGGAGATCCTCGGCGCCGACGTGGCCGCCCAGTGCCTGCGGCGCGGCCTCGTCGACGAGATCCTGGTGTACGTGCTGCCGGTGCTGCTCGGCGACGGCGTCCGCTTCGCGCCGCCGGGCCTCGACCGGATCGACCTGGAACCGTTCAGCAATGTCCAGTCGGGCGGGGTCACCATGCTGCGCTTCCACGTGCGCAAGTAGGCACGGTCGCAACTACGACGAGCGCGAAGCCCTCGAAGGCGACCGCGAGGCGGTCGCCGCCCTAGCGGAACGGCTCAGCGACATCCCAACTCCGGCTGGCCCTACCCCCAAAGAGCTCGGCACCACCAAGAGCTTCATCCCTCTCACCCAACTCACCGAAAGGTAAAGCTCCTGCCCCGATTCTCAATAACTTGCCCTTGACCTCGCGGTTCGAGATGGGCGGTGAGTCCGTCCAGGAAGGTGTGAAGCATGCTGCCGCCCGGGTCGTAGACCCCTTGCTCCACGGCGGCGGGCCCGTGCCGCAGCACGGGTCGATTCAGGGCAGGTTGGACTACCGCTCCCGCGCCGAAGCGCGAGAGGAAAAGTCGAAGACGACCATGCCGAGCGTCATGACCAGACCTTTCAGACAGATGACTTCGAGAGGATCGCACGGCCCGCTCACCGTGACCAAACCAGCCCAGGGACACCGCTGTTGGGCCTCTGGGCGCCGGGGCGGAGGTGTCCGGATGCTGCTGGGTACCTGTTGGTGTCAGTCGACCATGCCCCCGGCGAACGGCATCGTCTGCCATTGGTCGACGGCCGGCTTGAGGTAGTCCACCAACTCGGGCAGTTGCGGCACGAGCGTGAGGGAGGCGATGATCCGCAGCATCCCCACGGCGTTCACGAAGCTCAGGACATCCTCGTTCAGCAGTCTCGTGCCGTTGCGCCGCGCGCCGCGGTTGTAGGCGGATTCGTGGGCCGGCCCGAGAGCGGCCAGGTCCCACTCGACGGGGCCCAACGTGACCAGCTCGAAGTCGGAGTAGAGGTCCCCGTCGACCCCGGAGAAGATGTTCGCGGGCGGAGAGTCGCCGTGGATGGGCTGGAGGTCGATGCCCGGGAACGCTTCTTCGAACGCCGCGCGTGAGCGCACCAGGGGTTCCAGGATCTGCCACTCGCGTCGTGCCCGGTCCAGCTCGGACGCGCCGATGAGGCTGGGGAACGTTTCGAGCAGAGTGAGGCTTTCCGCGATGAACTCCGGATCGGCCGCGGACAGAAACGACAGACGGCCCGGGTACGCGCGCATCGCAGCGTGCAGGTCAGCAACGCTTTCGGAGTTCGCAACGTAGTCGGGTTCCTTGCCCCGGTCTTCCTCCACGAACTGCCAGAACGTCATCGAGAACCCGTCGCGCTGAACAGGTTCCCGGGGCACGCACGGGCTGGGTGGGATCACGGGGGTTCCCTGGTCGGCGAGCCATCGTGTCACGTCCAGTTCCGCCCGCTGGCGGCGCGCAAGGGAATCGAGGCCTTCGCAGTGCGGCAGGACGGTGGGAATCCGGGCCACGACCGGTGAGGGCGCAAGGTGCACGACGACGGAGAAGACGTCGTGGAGCACCGTGGCATCAGCCACGGCGAGACCGAGAGCACGCCCTGCGCCGACAGCCGCGTCAACTGCGGCGGACGTGCGGCGAGCCCGGTGCTGTGGTGTCGCGAAATCGGTCATGACTCAATCCCTCCAGGTGGATTTGTGACTGTTGGGCGGGGCGTGCAGGCAGTCCGTGGAGGAGCCGACCCGGTCGGAGCGGCGGTCCGCCGTCCCGGCGACAGCCACTCGGGAACCTGAACCGACCTGAACCGACCCGATTCGCCCCCGCCTGGCGCTTGCGGGTCAGCATCTGCGGCCGCCGCGCAGTGACAGCCGTTCCCCCGGGAAGCGCTCGCGGAAGCCGCGATCGTGCGACACCGCGACCACCGCCCCCGGGTAGGCCGCGAGCGCCGCCTCCAGGCCCTCGACCAGGTCGAGCGCGACGTGGGTCGTCGGCTCGTCGAGTACGAGAAGGTCCACGGGCCTGCTCACCAGCCTCGCGATCTGCAACCGTCGTTGCTGCCCGGCGGACAGCGCCGTGACCGGGACGTGCAGATCCTCCTCACGGAACAGCCCCAGCGCCAGCAGCTGATCGGTGTACTCCTCCGGCAGCCCGGGCTGCCCGGCCGCGAAGGCGGCGAGCAGCGGGAGACGTGTGGAGCGCGCGGGCAGCTCCTGCGCCAGGTACCCGATCCGAGCAGGACGGCGCACCGTGCCCGCGTCCGGCTCCAGGTCGCCCGCCAGGACCCGCAGCAGCGTCGTCTTTCCGGCCCCGTTCTCGCCCGTGACCAGCAGCCGCTGCCCGGGCGTGATCGCCAGCAGCCCGTCCAGGCACAGCTGCTCGCCGACGCTCACGTTGTCGAGTTCGGCAAGCGGACGCTCGGCGGAATGCGTGCCGCCCGACGCCGAAAGCGCCGCCGTGAACCGCAGTGGTTCGGCTGGCGCCGCCACCGGGTTGCGCCGCAGGTGGGCCAACCGCTCCCGGACCGATCGCACTTGCCCGCCGAGCTTTGCCTCATGCGATCGGCGGTGCTTGCCGAAGCCCTGCCGCGGGTCCCTGCCGGTGGTGGCCAGCCTCTTCCCGGCGGCCTCAAGCAGTTCCTCGGTATGGGCCACCTTCTCAAGCCAGTCCGCGTGTTCCTGCTCCGCGCGACGTCGGGCGGCGGCCTTCGCGGCTCGGTAGCCGGCCCAGCCATCGCCGTACCGGTGCACCGTGCGCGCATCCCGGTCGACCTCGAGGATCGTGGTGGCGATGCGCTCCAGGAAGCCGCGGTCGTGGGTGACCGCCACGACGGTGCCGCGGTGTGCGCGCAGATGTTCCTCAAGCCAGCGCACGGCTGCCGCGTCGAGATGGTTCGTCGGCTCGTCGAGGAGCAGCAGCTCGGGGGCGGCGGCCAGTACGCAGGCGAGCGCGAGCCGCGACTGCTCGCCGCCGGAGAGCGAGCCGAGCACGCGGTCGCGGGTGATCCCGGCGAGCCCGAGCCCGTGCATGGCGGCTTCCACGCGGGTGTCCGCCTCGTATCCGCCACGTTCCTCGTACGCGTTCAGCAGCTCGCCGTACGCGGCGAGTTCCTCTTCCGACGCCTCGCCGAGGCGCTCCTCCGCCCTCCGCAACCGGCGCTCCATGCCGCGCAGTTCGGCCAGGGCGAAGTCGACAGCGTCCTGCACGGTGCAGTGCGGGTCGAGGTCGAGGGTCTGGGCGAGGTGGCTGATGCCGCCGGGGAAGCTGACGGTGATCTCACCGGCGTCCGGCACCTCGGCCGCGGCCAGCAGCCGCAGCAAGGTGGACTTGCCCGAGCCGTTCTCGCCGATGACGGCGGCCTTCTCGCCGGGGCGGACGGTGAAGGAAACCTGGTCGAGGACGGTGCGGGTGCCGTAGGACTTGGTCACGTCCTTGACGGACAGCTGCGTCACGGCAGCGGGCACAACGGTATGGGCGCGTTCGCGCATGTCACTTTCCCTGGGAATGCGAAGTGTCTACGGGCAGCAGAAACGGCGGCGTCGGCCGTGCCCGGACTCAGAGAAAGTAGAAGAAGACCATGCCGCCATCATACAAGACGATGCGTATCGTCTCTACTCGTGCGTGCCACGAAGTCCGCGATCCGTACCGCCTGCCCGAGCCCGCCGCCCGGCAACGCGCCCGTTTCTACGCATTTGCGTGATGTCGGTGAGGACGGCAAGGATGGCGAGTCGGATGTGGTTGTCCCGGCCTGTCTCCACCATCAGGTTCGCCACGTAAGCGGTTACGGCCAGGCCGGTCTGGCGGCTGTGTTCCACCACTGACTCCAAGGCGGCCGGCAGTGCCCCGCAAGCAGGCGTGGGGGCCGCTGAACGTCGACGGTCTTGAACGGATGGCTGGCGCCGAGGAGATCGCGGGCGCTGTGCTCGGGCTCGCGTCCGACGACCTCCCGTAGATGACGGGTGCGTCAATCGCCGTGGACGGCGGAAGCACCACGGGCCGGAAGATGATCCAGCCGGGCGGTACCTGACGGCTGGACCCGCCCCTGTTGAGTCTGAGACGTCCTGGCCATGGGCGACAAGCACGGGCAGTGAGGCTGCATCGATTTGTGAGGATCGGGCGCCGGCCGCTCGAGTGCCTGCGGCCGCGAGTCAGGGGTACACGGTGTGTACGTATCGGTGTGGACCGGCGGGGAGAGGAGCGCGAGGGTGGCTGTCAAGGCGATGGGTTGGGCGCATTCGTTTCCTATGTCTGGTGGAGTGCGCGCCGGGCGGCAGTGGACGCGAACGCAGTTGGCTTCCCTGCCGTGGACCGCTGCTGAGCCGGAGACGGTGGATGCTGTCGTCCTGGCCGTGTCCGAGCTGATCACCAATGCTCACGTCCACGCGCACAGCGATGCGCACTTGGTGCTGACCTGGGATGGTGACTGCCTCCATGTGAGCGTCCATGACGAGGACCCGACACTGCCGAGGCAGCGTCACCCTCAGGCGGGTGAGGTGTCCGGTCGCGGAGTGGGGATTGTGCGGATGCTGGCTGATGGGTACGAGATGAAGTGTCAGCGGCACGGCAAGACGGTGACCGCGTGCTTCCGCCCGGCGGGCGCCGACCGGTCGGGCGGAAGCTGAGCCGGCTTCGGGTCTGTCCCCGGGCCGTCACGTTCGTACCGGCTCGGTGCCTTTGGCGTACTGAGCTGAGGGGCCCGAGTGATGACTGGCATCCGCGGCCTCCTTCCACTTCGGGCGAAGGCCTGCGTCGGCGCTGAGACGCTGAGGCGGCACCGGCTCTGGCGTGTGGGCCCGACTCGTGGGCCGACCGGCCTGGTCGGCAGACCGACGAGGTCCGCCGCGTCCCAGGCCGTCCTGCCCCTGTTCGATCAGGCCCTCACCACGACCTTCCGCAACCTGCCGCGCCGCCGGACGTCTCCGATCCGCTGTGACGCTTCCTGCCCGGCATGATGAGGGCGCGCCCGGCGCAAGGAGCGCGCAGACGCTGCCCGGCCACCGCCCGATGCGCCGACATCGCCGTCGGCTGTCAGTCCACGGCCCCTTCGCCCTGCGACTCCCACGGCGTCGGACCGATGCCTGCGTCCCAAGCCCACAGGGCCGGTCCGTCCCAGCACACGATCCCGCACTGCTCGGCGTACTCGACCGCCGGAGCAGTGAAGCCGCTCGTGGTGACGACTACGGCGACGTCGGCCTCATGGATGGTGAAGCACGTGCCGCCGAAGCGCTGCAGGTCCTGGGAGCCGACCCGGTGCGTGTCGCCGTAGCGCTTGCACTGGATGACGACGCGGCGCCCGTCCGGGGCGAGGGCCAGGATGTCCGCGCCGAGATCGCCTGCCCCGCCCACGAGTTCGATGTGCGAGCAGCCGTCCCGCTCGCACAGAGCGGCTATCGCCTCCTCGAATTCCTCCGGGTCAAGGGTGTCTTCGGCGGCCGCCACGCCGGGTGGGAGGACGACCGTCTCCTCACCACCGGAGTCGACGGCGGCGGATCGCGCGCCCGTCTCCGTGGACGACGGCGTCTCCAGCACGGCGACCGCCGTGCCTGCCCCCTCGTCGAGTGCTGCGACGGCCCGCCGCGCCACCCGTGAAAGGGAGACGCGACGCCGTCGGCGCCAAAGGGACATGGCGACCGCGACACCCACGACGCCCAGCACGAGCGCCCAGGCGGGGCGTCGCTCGACGGCACCGGCCGCCGCACGCGCCGACAGACCCACGGCGATCACCACGAGAGCGAGAAGCCCGAAGAAGGCTGCTGTCCGGCGGAGGTCGAACGGGCGGCGGCGGTTCACGGATCGGAAAGGACGTATGGACGCGGCCATGGCAGTGCAACCCCCCACAGAAGACGACATGAAGATCACTGCCGCCGTCTTCCCAAGATCACGCACTTCATCACTCCGCTCTCCCCGTCTCCGCGCCGACATGCGCGACCGGGCGGGTGCGACAGCGCTCGACGAGCCGGGCGGCGCCCTTCCGGGGTGAGTGGGCGTCGCCCGGGGCGTCGCGGTGAGTCATGCGACCCGGACGTCCTCGGAAGGCGCGGCGGGCTCTGGGGCGGCCAAATGTATCCGCTTGGGCAGCAAGAGCGGGGTGGCGAGCAGGAGAACGCCGGACATGGTGATCGCGGCGAGTGGGCTGGTGAGTGTGGCGAGAATGCCCCAGATCACCATCAGGGCAGCTTGTAGGAGTTTGCTGGTGGCACTCCAGGTACTGAGGACTTGGGCGGTGTGCTCCGAGGGAGTCCGGTGCAGGCGTTCTGTTGCGTAGATCGGATTGAAGATGCCCATGCAGGTGATCAGCAGGGCCTCGACGATGATCACGGTGAGGAGTCCGGGGATGCCGGGACGGACGAACGTGAGACCGAGCGGGAAGAGCGATCGCAGCCAACCGGAGATGATCATTACTCGATGCCGGCCGTAGCGGGTGACGAGGCGCGCGGAGAGGCGGGCGCCCACGAAGCCGCCGAGTGCCGGGATGCCGAAGGCCAGACCGTATTGCCAGGCCGGGAAGTGGTAATGGCCCAGCAGGAGGACGGACAGGAGCGGGGCGGTGGCCATGATGAGGGCGCCGACCAGGATCGAGTTGAGGAACAGGCGCCTCAGTGTGTGGTCGCGGAAGATGAACCGCCAACCGTCGAGAAGGTCGGCCCCGCGCCACCTGGTGGCCCGGTCGCGGGGTGCCGCGACGTCGCCTCCGCGGATGCGGAAAACCCCCAGCGCGGACAGCAGGTAACTGAGGGCGTCGGCCATGACAGTGATGACCGGGCCGAGCAACGCTATGAGTGCACCACCGAGGGGCGGACCCGCCGCCGTCGCCACCCAGCTCGTGCCCTCGAATCTCCCGTTCGCCACAAGGAGGTGATCGCTGCGGACGAGATGCTTCAGATACGCGCCGGATGCGGCAGTGAAGGCGATGCTCGCGGTCCCGCAGATGACCGAGACGACCAGCAGTTGGCCGTAGGAAAGAACGCCGAGGACGTACGAGACCGGGACACTCGCCATCGCGACGAACCGGATCAGGTCCATCGCGATCATCACCGGACGCTTGGCCCGGTGCTCAACCCACGGCCCCAGCGACCACGCGACAATCGCCGCTACGGTAAGCCCGGCCGCCTCCAGGAGCGACACGGCGAATGCCGACGAGTGCAGCACTCGGACCGCGATCAGCGGGAACGCGCCGAAGGCAATCCACGTACCGTATGTACTGACGGCGTAGGCCGACCACAGCCAACCGAAACTGCGCCCCAACTGCACGCGCATGCGACTCCCTGGCGACAACCGATGTTCGGGTCTCCGCATCACATCGGCCGCACTGCCCTGGGAGCAAACAACTGACTCCCGGGCGAGCCACAACCATCAGTTGGGCATGCTTATGCTGGATCAATGGATACCGAGGCGGTGCGGTCGTTCGTCCGCGCGGCCGAGCTCGGACAGCTGCAACAAGCGGCCGACGAGCTCGGCGTGACGCAACAGGCCGTGTCGAAGCGGATCGCCACCCTTGAGCGCGAACTCGACGTCCGGTTGTTCACCCGCACCGCTCGAGGGGTCCAGCTGACACTCGACGGCCAGGCCTTCCTCCCGCACGCCCGGAACATCGTCACGGGTGTCGATCGCGCCATCACCGCGATCAGACCGGGGTCGCGAGCCCTACGGATCGATGTTCTCGGCCTGCGATCCGCGCAGGCCGTCGTGCTGCACGACTACTGGCGGTCGCATACCGAAACCGACCTCGACGTGGTGACCCTCAGGGTCAACGACCCGCGCGAGGTGGTCGCGGCCGTCCGAGCCGGCGACATCGACGCCTCGTTCCGCTCCGTCACCGACCCGGCCACACTGCCGCGTGACGTGCAAATGATCCACGCGTTCAACTCTCCGCTGGAACTCCTCGTCGGCCCGAGGCACCCGCTCGCCTCCGCACGAACGCTGACACCGTCCCAGCTGCGCCGGCACCGGATCTGGGTGCCGGGTATCGCGCCGCGAAGCGAATGGGCAGAGTTCTACGATCAGCTCGCCACCGACTTCGACCTCCGCGTTGACGCCGCGGGCCCGAACTTCGGCAACGAGGTGCTCCTCGACATCCTCGCGGACTCCGCGGACGTGGCAACCCTCGTAGGCTCGCGCGACCGGTACATCTGGCCGACGAACCACGATCTACGCCGCATCCCGATCGTGAATCCGACGCTCGCATACCCGCTCTCGCTCATCCTCCCCCGGGCGAATCCCCACCCAGGTCTCCGGGCAATCATCGACCACTTCGGAAGCCTGGCCCCGCTCCCCGACACAACCTGGCTCCCATCGTGGGCAACGACACCACGCCGCAGCGACGGAAACAGCGGACACACCCGACGCTGACGCTCCCTTGCGGCAGCACACAATGCCGACACGACGTGCCGAACGTACCCGTAGCCGAGGTGACTCGACCGGCCGCCGCCAACAACGTCATGGGCCGACAACAGACTCGCTCACCCGACTCCCGAGCCGCTGTCAAGACTTGTGCCTTGACAGGTGGTCGGGTGAGTCGTCGGTCCGGCGTTCCAGCAGTGTGACCGTGATGCCGGGCGCAATCTCGCGTTCGCTGGTGGGGGTGAATCCGCGGCTTCGGTAGAGGGCGAGGGCGGGCTGGTTGGCGGTTCCGGTGGAGACCAGGGTCACGTCTGTGGGTTCCATGACGTCCAGACTGTCGAGCAGCACAGTAGCGATGCCGCGGCGATGTGCGCGTGGATGAACCACGAGTCGGCAGATATCCAGGGTGCCGTCGTGCAGCCGGGTCCAGGACACTGCTCCGGCCAGTCCGATCTCGTCGGACACCCCAAGGAAGGACTCGGCGCAGCCGCGCAACTCCTGAAGGGTCTCGTGCAGAGGCGGGATGCCGTCGAATCCGATGAGTTCGGCCTCCACGGCGTAGGCAGCACGCTGAAGTTCCCACAGCTGGCGCAGGGTGACCGAATCAGCCAGGTCCAGCCGGTGGGGTTCACCCAGCGGTCGGCGTGGCGTTGCGCTGACATCACGGTGGCTCGTCACACCGCGATCGTCCCAGAGTGCTCTGTCAGCACGCCACGTTCCCAACAGGCTCCGGCGCGGACCAGGGCGATGAGGCGTGATGCGTTCACCGATCACCAGCGGACCTGGGCGAATGCGACGCACGCGAAGACCAGGGCCAGGACAGCCGGCCGCGCTTCAGGCACCTTCGGCGTCCGGTGTGGCAGCGGGCAGCCGCTGGTGGCTGGTGCCGTCACTGGTCTTTCTGGCGGTGGATCGGCCCCGAGCACTGGGCGGCGCCTCCTCGATCAGGTGATGCTTCGCCCCGGTCATGCGTTCATCCGCTCCTCGCCAAGGGGCTCACCTCGCCGGCCCAGGCGTTCGGCCCAGGCCGGCAAGTTGGAGAACCACTTGGTGAGCCGACCCCCGCCGGACGGTCTGCTAGGGGCGGACGTACGGCCGGGTCATGATCTCCATGTTGTGGCCGTCCGGGTCCTCGAAGTACGCGCCGCGACCGCCGAAAAGACGGTTGATCTGGCCGGGCTCGGTGTGGCTGGGGTCGGCGTAGTAGGTGACCCCGACCGCCTCCAGGCGGGCGATCATGACGTCGAACTGGGCGTCGGGCACGAGGAATGCGTAGTGCTGCGACTGGATCGGCTCGTCCCGCTTCTCGTAGTAGTCGAGCGTCACGCCGTTGCCGAGGTCGACGGGCAGGAACGGTCCAAACGGAGCGCCGACCTTCAGCCCCAGGATCACGGCGATGAACTCGGCCGACAGATGCCGGTCGCTGGCGTAGATGGCGGTGTGGTTCAGCTGGACGGAGGTCGCCGACAGCTCGGAGTCGTGCGGGTACTGCTGGTCGTATGACATGTGGGGTGTGTCTCCGGGTCTTTGGATTCGCTGGGATGGGGCGCCGCACGCGGGCGCCGGAGCAAAGACGCGGAGAAGGGGGCGGGCCTCTGGCCCGCCTCGCGCTCACGCCGAGGCCGGGATCCTCACTCGTGAATGGCCCATGGCCGACCCGGCAGTCACCCGACCGACCCTAGTGGCCAATCATGGGCTGGGGCAACGCCGTTGTTGCCTTTGGTCGGGGCTGGTGGCCGTCAGCGTGGTCGGGGTCGGCGGGTGAGCTGACGGCATGGAACACACGCACGCTGCCGCATCCGGGCCCGTTGGCCGGCCCACGCCGGTGGGCTACGGGCGCTGCCACGGCCGCCGAGCGTGGCCCCCGCAGAAGGCAGCGCGATGAACGGCTTGGGGGATCCGCCAAAGCAGAAGACCAACCCCATCCGTCCGTGCGACCGCGGCGCAGCCGCGCGCACGAACGGACGGAGCGGCCCCTGCGACGCGACCACGTTGCCGGCACGCCGCCTGCGGCAAACGAGATGCATCCGGGGACCCGTCTGCTCCTGGAGATCGGAGCGAGCCGCCCTGAACTTCTGCTGACCGGCAAACCGCTGACCGATCAAGGTCGTGTGGCGACCGTGATGATGGACGCCGGCTGGAGTCCCGCGCAGCTGCGCCACGTCATCACCAGTCGGCCTTTGCCGCACGCGGTACGTACCTCGGTCGGCGCGATCATCGCCGCCCGGCTCCGCGCCGCCCAGGCCTACCCGCCGCCCGCCACAGCGGCCAGCCCGCACGACGATCCCTGCCCCGACACGCCTCTCGCGCCCGCGAACACCGAGCGGTCATCCACGGCGTCCGCCGCCCGCACCGTGACCGAGGCCCTCACCTACCGGGCCTCGTCGAATGCGCCGGGTGCGGCGTGCCCGCAACCGCCCCCGGCGAGGACCTCTGCCCCGCCTGCCTCGGCCGGCCGCTGTGCCGCAGCTGCCCAGGCCCCACCGCCCGCCGCGCCCACCCCGGCGGCTACGGCCGCTGCACGACATGTGCCTCCGCCTTTGCCG
>NZ_JBHXSG010000046.1:0-87341 GCF_042714835.1 Streptomyces sp. NPDC058678
AAATCAGCCCGTCCGGCGTTTGAGGACGAGGCCCTTCGGGCCGAAGCGGGGGTCTGGGGGCGCAGCCCCCAGGGACGGGAACGGGAAGGGGCGGCGGGGGCGCGACCAGTCACAAACCTGCGGCGTCCAGGCGTCTCAGCCGGCCTGGCCCATGCCCGCCGCGTTCGGCCAGCTCTGGGCGCCCGGCCAGCCGGTCGCCGGAGCCGTCGACAGGTCCTGTACGCCGGCCGGGGCGGTCATGCCGCGGACCTGGGCGGCGGTGAGGCCGCCGCGGGCGGGGACGCCCGGCGGGGTCTGGCCGGTCATCGCGGCGGCGGCGGGCATCGGAGCGGCCATGGGAGCCGGGGCCGGGGCCGGGGCGGGCGCCTGCATCGGGTTCGGGGCCTGCGACGGCACCGGAGTCGGGGCCGGGTAGCCGACCGGCTGTGGGGCTGCCTGGGCCACCGCCGGCATCGGCATCCCGGCCCCGAACGGCTGACCGGGCTGTGCGGTCTGCGCCGCGGCGGGCATCGGCATGCCGGCGCCGACGGACGGGGCGGACGAGAGCCCCGGCGCGGCGGCCATGGCCTGAGCGGCAAGGCCCTGCATGCCGGAGCCGTTGGTGGCGCCGACCAACCGGTCAACTGCCGCCGTACCCGAGCTGTAGCTGGTCCCTGTAGCCAGCTCGGGCACGGCGGCTCCCCTCCTGGTCCCGTAGAGCACCTGTTCCAGGCCGGACACCAGGCGACGCACGTCCACCTGGGGGCGCACCACGAGTCGCAGGAAGCGGCTTGAGGAGCCGATCTTGTTGCCGCACTCGCGGACGAGGATCCGGTGCTCGGTGAGCATCCGGTCCCTGACCACGGTGCCTTCGGCGCCCACGGGCAGGCGTACGAAGAGGAAGTTGCCCTGTGACGGGTAGACCGTCAGCCCGGGCAGGGACGCGAGCTGGCCGGCCATGTCCAGCCGGTCGCGGCGGACCTGCTGGAGGCTCTGGGCGTACTCGGCGCCGTGCTGCTTGAGGATGAACACCACGTGCTCGGCGAAGGAGTTGAGGTTCCACTTGGGCAGCATCGACCGGATGCGGCCGGCCAGGGACGGGTTGGCGACCAGGTAGCCGAACCGTATGCCGTGCAGTCCGAAGTTCTTGCCGAGGCTGCGCAGCACGATCACGTTCGGCCGCAGCATCGCCTCCTGGACGACGCTCGGCTCGACCTCCGCGTCCGCGAACTCCAGGAACGACTCGTCGATGACGACCAGGTCCAGGTCCGCCATCGCGTCCATGAACTGCACGATGGCGTGCTTGTGCAGGAAGCCGCCGTCGGGGTTGTTCGGGTTGCAGATCACGGCCACCCGGGTGCCGCGCGCCCGGATGAACTCGGCGTACTGCGCGAGGTCCAGGGCGAAGCCGCTGGACTCCTGGAGCGGGAACATGTCGACCCGCTTGCCGGTCTCCATCGGCTGGTCGGTCCAGCGGCCGAAGGTGGGGACGGGGATGGCGAGGGACTCCCGCACCAGCAGGTGGTCGATCCAGGTGATGAGCTCGGTCGAGCCGTTGCCCATCGCCACGCACTGCGGGGGAAGTTGGAGCAGGCTGCACAGCTCGGCCGTGATGGTGTCGGCGCTGCTCGGGTAGTACGTGATGATGTCCCGCAACCGGGCCGCCATCTCCTCGAACATGGCCGGCGTGGGGAAGTACGGGTTGCAGGGGATACAGAAGTCGACCGGACCGGCCCCTTCGCCGCCCTCACGGGTCAGCGCCGCCATCGACGGGCTGTGCGCCGCGGTGCTGCGGAACAGCGAGGTGACGTTGTCAGCCAAGGGAGCCTCCGTAGGGGGCGGGCACCGGTGGGGACGACCCGGGCCCGTCGTCTTGGGTGGCCCGCGCGGGGGAGCACGGGCCGCCCTTACATACGGAGGCTGGGGTGGCGCTGTTCAACCGCTGAGAAACGGGTAGGAACTTGTGCGCCACCTGTGAAGAGGGTTACGCGTGGAACGAGTGCACCGTCGTCGTCCGGTACGTCTGCCCAGGTCGCAGCACTGTCGAGGGGAACGACGGCTGGTTCGGCGAGTCCGGGAAGTGCTGCGTCTCCAGGCAGAGGGCGTCCCCCTGGCGGTAGATGCTGCCGCCCGTGCCGACGAGGGTGCCGTCGAGGAAGTTGCCCGAGTAGAACTGCAGCCCCGGCTCGGTCGTCGCGATCTTCATGGTCCGCCCGGAGGACGGGTCCTTCAGCGTCGCGATGTGCTCCGGCTCGCCCGTGATCCCCTTGTCGAGGACGTAGTTGTGGTCGATGCCCTTGCTGTACAGCAGCTGTTGGTGGGCGACCCGGAGGCCCTCGCCGACCGTCTTGGCGCGGCGGAAGTCGAAGGGGGTGCCCGCGACCTCCGCCGGCTCACCGGTGGGGATCAGCCCCGAGTCGACCGGGGTGTAGCGGGAGGCCGCGATCTGCAGCTCGTGGTCGTGGATGGTGCCGCTGTTCTCGCCGGCCAGGTTCCAGTAGACGTGGCTGGTGAGGTTGACGACGGTGGCCTTGTCGGTGGTGGCCTCGTAGTCGATGCGCCAGTCGCCCTGCCCGGTGAGGGTGTACGTCACCTTCGTCTCGAGCGTGCCGGGGTAGCCCATCTCGCCGTCGACGCTCGTGCGGTACAGGTACAGACCGACGTCGGAGCCCTCGGCGAACGGCTCGACGTCCCAGACGCGCTTGTCGAAGCCCTGGGCGCCGCCGTGCAGGCTGTTGGCGCCGTCGTTGACGTCCACCCGGTGGCTCTCGCCGTCCAGGGTGAACCGGCCCTCGGCGATGCGGTTGCCGTAACGGCCGATCAGGGCACCGAAGTACGGGCTCCCGGCGACGTAGTCCTCGATGGTGTCGAAGCCCAGGGAGACGTTGGCGTACCGGCCCTCACGGTCCGGGATCTCCAGGGACTGGACGACGCCACCCCAGGACAGGACCTTCAGGCGGGTGCCGCCGTTCTCCAGCGCCCAGCTGTGGACCTTCGTGCCGTCGGCGAGCTTGCCGAAGAGCGACTTCACAGGCTTCCTCCTGCCTCCCGTGGAAGTGGAAAGGGCCCCGCCTGCCGGCGGGGCCCCTGGGCCGTGGCCCGGTCGTCTACGAACCGACCTTGCGCTTGTTCCACACGTCGAAGCCGACGGCCGCCAGAAGCACCAGGCCCTTGATGACCTGCTGCCAGTCGGTGCCGATGCCGACCAGGTTCATGCCGTTGTTCAGCACGCCCAGGACCACACCACCGATGATCGCGCCGAGGACGGTACCGACACCGCCGCTCATCGACGCGCCGCCGATGAAGGAGGCCGCGATGGCCTCCAGCTCGAAGTTGAGGCCGGCCTTGGGCGAGGCCGCGTTGAAGCGGGCCGCGAAGACCAGGCCCGCCAGGGCCGCGAGCATGCCCATGTTGAGGAAGACGAGGAAGGTGACCTTCTTGTCCTTGACGCCCGACAGCTTGGCGGCGGGCAGGTTGCCGCCGATCGCGTAGATGTGCCGGCCGATGATCGCGTTGCGCATGATGTAGCCGAAACCGACGACCAGGATGCCGAGGATCAGCAGCACGATCGGGGCGCCCTTGTAGCTGGCGAGCAGCATCGTGACGGTGAGCACGGCGGCCACCAGCGCGACGAGCTTGAGCGCGAAGAGCTTGGCGGGCGGCACCTCGAGGGCGAACTCCTGCTGCCGCTTGCGGTCGCGGAGCTCCTGGAGCACCACGAACACGATCACGGCGAGACCGAGCAGCAGGGTGAGGTTGTGGTAGTTGGTGTCCGGGCCGACCTCGGGCAGGAAGCTGTTGGCGACCTTCTGCAGGCCCTCCGGGAACGGGCCGATCGTCTGGCCCTCCAGGAAGATCTCCGTCAGACCGCGGAAGGTCAGCATGCCCGCCAGCGTCACGATGAACGACGGGATGCCGAGATACGCGATGAGGAACCCTTGCGCGGCACCGGCCGCCGCTCCGATGGCCAGACACATCACCAGGGCGATGGGCCAGGCGATGTCGTGGTTGACCATCAGCACGGCTCCCACCGCGCCCACGAACGCCGTCAGCGAGCCGACCGACAGGTCGATGTGGCCCGCGATGATGACGAGCATCATGCCGATCGCGAGGATCAGGATGTAGCTGTTCTGCAGCACCAGGTTGGAGACGTTGCGCGGCAGCAGCAGGTCACCGTTGGTCCACACGGCGAACAGCACCACGATCAGACCGAGGGCGAACAGCATGCCGTACTGCCGCATGTTGCGGCGCATGCCGTCCAGCATCAGCTGGAGCAGGCTGTCACCGGTTGCCGAACCGCCCTTGCCGGGCGGCGACGGGGCCGGCGTCTTGGCGGTCACGTCCGTGCTCATCGGGTTACCTCTTTGTCCTTTGTCATCTGGCGCATCAGCGATTCCTGCGAGGCCTCCGCCCGCGAGAACTCACCGGTCAGCCGCCCCGCGGCCATCGTGTAGATGCGGTCACACATTCCCAGCAGCTCCGGCAGCTCCGAGGAGATGAAGACGACCGCCTTGCCCTGGGCGGCCAGCTGGTCGATGACCGTGTAGATCTCGTACTTGGCACCGACGTCGATACCGCGCGTCGGCTCGTCCAGGATCAGCACGTCGGGACCCGCGAAGATCCACTTGCTGAGGACGACCTTCTGCTGGTTGCCGCCGGACAGCTTGCCCACCGGCTCGAAGACGGTCGGCGCCTTGATGTTCATGGACTTGCGGAAGCCCTCGGCGACCTGCCGCTCCTCGTGCTCGTCGACCACTCCGCGCTTGGAGACCTTGCTCAGCGCGCTGAGCGAGATGTTCCGCCCGATGGTGTCGATGAGGTTGAGGCCGTAGTGCTTGCGGTCCTCGGTGACGTACGCGATGCCGTGCTTGACCGCCTCGGGGACGGACTTCGTACGGATCTCCGTGCCGTCCTTGAAGACCTGGCCGCCCGCGTACCGGCCGTACGTCCGCCCGAAGACGCTCATCGCGAGTTCGGTGCGGCCGGCGCCCATCAGGCCCGCGATACCGACGATCTCGCCCCGCCGTACGGCCAGGGAGACGTCGTCTACGACCTTGCGCTGCTGGTCGATCGGGTGGTGCACGGTCCAGTTGCGGACCTCCAGGGCGGGCGCCTGGCCCTCCTCCGGCTCGTGCGGGGAGCGCTCCGGGAAGCGGTTCTCCAGGTCGCGGCCGACCATCCCGCTGATGATCCGGTCCTCGGTCGTCTCCGCCGCCTTCACGTCGAGCGTCTCGATGGTGCGCCCGTCCCGCAGGATGGTCACCGAGTCGGCGACCTTGCGGATCTCGTTCAGCTTGTGGGAGATGATGATCGAGGTGATGCCCTGCTTCTTCAACTCCAGGATGAGATCCAGGAGTTTGCCGCTGTCCTCGTCGTTCAGGGCGGCGGTCGGCTCGTCCAGGATGAGCAGCTTCACCTTCTTGGACAGCGCCTTGGCGATCTCCACGAGCTGCTGCTTGCCCACGCCGATGTCGGCGACGCGGGTCTCCGGGTGGTCGGAGAGACCGACCCGGCGCAGCAGTTCGCTGGCGTGCTTGAGGGTGTCGTTCCAGTTGATGAACCCGCGCGAGGCGTGTTCGTTGCCGAGGAAGATGTTCTCCGCGAGGGAGAGGTAGGGCACCAGGGCCAGCTCCTGGTGAATGATCACGATGCCGTGATGCTCACTGGCCCGGATGTCCTTGAACTCGCAGACGTCACCCTCGAAGAGGATCTCGCCCTCGTACGTGCCGTGCGGGTGGACGCCGGAGAGGACCTTCATCAAGGTCGACTTGCCGGCGCCGTTCTCCCCGCAGATGGCGTGGACCTCGCCCTGATGGACGGTCAGTGTGACGTCCGACAGCGCTTTGACGCCGGGAAAGGTCTTGACGATCGAGCGCATTTCCAGGACGGGTCCCGCCATGGTCGTGCCTTCCAATCACTAGGGGGGTGGCGGTTACTTCAGGTCGCTTTCCTTGATGTAGCCGGAGTCGACGACGACCGTCTGGTAGTTGGCCTTGTCGACGGCGACCGGCTCCAGCAGGTAGGAGGGGACGACCTTCGAGCCGTTGTCGTACGTCTTGGTGTCGTTCGTCTCGGGCTTCTTGTCGTTCAGCAGCGCGTCGACCATGTTCGAGGACACCTTGGCGAGCTCGCGGGTGTCCTTGTAGACGGTCATCGACTGCTGGTCGGCGATGATCGACTTCACCGAGGCGACCTCGGCGTCCTGGCCGGTTACGACCGGCAGCGGCTTGCTCTTGGAGCCGTAGTCGTCCGACTTCAGCGCGGAGAGGATGCCGATGGAGATGCCGTCGTAGGGCGAGAGGACCGCGTCGACCCGCTCGCTCTTGTAGGCCGAGGTCAGGATGTCGTCCATGCGCTTCTGGGCGACGCCGCCGTCCCAGCGCAGGGTGCTGACCTGGGTCAGCTTGGTCTGGCCGGACCGGACGACGAGCTGCTTCTTGTCGATGTAGGGCTGCAGGACGTTCATCGCGCCCTGGAAGAAGTAGCGGGTGTTGTTGTCGTCGTTCGAGCCGGCGAAGAGCTCGATGTTGAACGGGCCCTTCTTGCTGCCGTCCTTCAGGCCGAGCTTCTCGACGATGTAGTTGCCCTGGAGCTCGCCGACCTTCTCGTTGTCGAAGGAGGCGTAGTAGTCGACGTTCTCCGTGCCGAGGATCAGGCGGTCGTAGGAGATCACCGGGATGTCGGCGTCCTTGGCCTGCTGGAGGACGTTGTTCATCGACTTGTTGTCGATGGCCGCGATGATCAGGGCCTTGACGCCCTGCGTGATCAGGTTCTCGACCTGGGAAACCTGCTGGTCCGGGTCGTCCTCGCCGTAGACCAGCTTGGTCTTGTAGCCCTTGGACTCCAGGTCGGCGACGACGTTCTTGCCGTCGGCGATCCAGCGCTCGGAGGACTTGGTGGGCATGGCGATACCGATGGTGGCGCCCTTGGAGCTGTCCGAGCTCTCCTCGCTGCCGCCCTCGCTGCTCTGGCCGCAGGCGGACAGGGTCAGGGCGAGGGAGGCGGCTCCGGCTACGGCGGCGAGTGCGGCTCGACGAGTACGCATGATCATCATCCTTGATGTGTGGGGCGGGCTCGGTCTGGCGTTGCGGGGCCGCTGCGTGGCACGAGTGCGAGGTGAGACCGAGAAGAGGGTGTGTGGGATTGTGTGCGGCTGCGTCGTGTTTTGTGAAGGGGCGTTGTCCGGAACGTTATGAGGGAGTTTCGAACCGACGCAGATCGCCCGGCAGACGCGAACCGAGCGGAGCCATGTCGTCACCCGCTCCGTGCCGCGCCAGAAGGTCCAGGGCGAGCCGGCCGCGGCGCACTCTCTCCCGCGCGGTGTTCAGGGTCAGGTCGCGCATGTGGTGCCCGTACGGGTAGAGCCCCGGGGCCTTGGACAGACCGAACTTCAGGTAGAGCGGCGCGCCGCGCCGGATCAACTCGGCGACCTCGTACATCCGCACATAGCCGCCGAGGTCGTCGGGGGCCTCGATGTACATGTCCATGGGGGCGGCGGAGATCCGCCGGATCTCGGTGAGGTGGTCCAGCGTCAGATCGCTGGGCACGTTGATCGAGTCGCCGCCCAGGTTCTCGTACACGGCGTACGCGGCCGGGTTGACGGGCCCGATCAGCGCGGACACCTTGAGCGTGGTGTCGGCCGGGATGATCCCGGCGCGGCGCGCCCGGTGCAGCGTCCACAGCACACCCTCGTCGGCCACGAGGAGGCACTTGACGCCCAGTTCCGTCGCCCGGACGGCGTCTTCGACGCAGCCGGCGACGGCGTCGTGGCCGCGGGCCCGCAGGCCGCCGCCGCGCGAGTCGGTACGGGTCGAGCCGCCGATGTCCCAGGTGCCGCGGGGGCCCGTGAACAGGCAGAGCTCGATGTCGTTCTCGCCCGTCGCGTCGACCATCTCGGTGATCTCGTCGTCGGTCAGCATCCACACGCCACTGCCCTGGCTGATCCGGTGGATCGGCACGTCGAGGCGCGAGGCTTCCTTCAGGACGACGGCCAGCGCTTCGGGACCCTCGCACGAGGGGATCTCGGTGCGCCAGCGGCCGCCACCGGGGAAGGTGTGCGGCGATGCGTCGGCGGGGTCGAGGGCGGGCGCGCCCAGGCCGAGAGCGGTGAGCGCCTGCTCACCGGGCCTGCGGGCTGCCGTGGCGGAAGCGTCGGTCGTCACAAGCTGTCCTTTGTGTTCGATATGTCGGACGAGGTTCGCGGCTCAAGTCGTGGGGGGCAATTGGTGTACGCCGGTACGAGGGCCGTCAGGTCGCCTCCGTACCGGCGTACGTCTCAGGGGCGGAGCAGCACCTTGCCCACCTTCGGGTCGCCGGACCCCACCAGCTCGATGGCCTCGGGGAACCCGTCGAGCGGCAGCTCGTGCGTGACCAGCGGCAGCGGATCGAGCAGTCCGGCCCCGAAGACCCGCACGGTGTGCGCCCAGGCGTCCGGCGGTGCCCCGAAGACGGTGTGCACCTCCAGCTGCCGGACGACCAGGTCGGTCGGGTCCAGCCCTTCGGCGCCCGGTGCCGGGATGCCCGTCAGGACCAGACGCCCGCCGCGTCGGAGCAGGGAGGCGGCGGTGCGCGCGGCGGACGCGGACCCGGCCGTCTCGATGACGACGTCGAAGTCGTCGGGGAGCTCCTGATCCTTCGTCCGGAAGTCGGTGGCCCCGAACTGCCGGGACAGCGCCTCGCGGTCGTTCCGCGTGCCGACGACCAGCAGCTCCGCCGGGGAACCCGCCTTCAGGAACTGGACGGCGAACATGCCGAGGGTGCCGGTGCCGACGACGGCCACCCGCTCACCGGGCAGCGCGTTCGCCTTGATCGCGGCGGCCGCGATGCACGCGGCCGGCTCCAGCAGGGCCGCCGCCGTCAGGTCGGCGTCGTCCGCCAGGACGTGCAGCAGCCGGGCGGGCAGGGTGAGGGTGTTGGCCATCGCCCCGGGCTGCGTGAACCCGGTCTCCTCGTACCCCGCCGTGCACAGCGTGGTCTCGCCCGCGTGGCAGCGGTCGCAGACCTGGCAGTTGCGGAAGCCCTCTCCCACGACCTTCCGGCCGACGAGGGACTCGGGCACGCCCGCGCCCACCGTCTCGACCGTCCCGGACCACTCGTGGCCGGGGGTCAGCGGGTAGCGGACGTACCCCTCGGGCCGGTTGCCCTGGTACACCTCGCGGTCGCTGCCGCAGATGCCGACGGCGTGGACACGCACCAGCGCCTCGCCGGCGCCGGGCTCGCGGGGCGTGTGCCCGGCGAGGCGGTGTTCGCCGGGCGCCTCGACGACGACCGCCGTGCTCACTTGGCGCCCTTGGGCTTGCGCTGCTCCCAGCCCTCGGCCCACAGGTCGAACCGAGCCTGCTGCTGCGGGAACTCGGCGGCGGCGTCGACGTCCAGCTCGACACCCAGACCGGGAGCGTCGGAGAGGTGGAAGTACCCGTCGATCACCTCGGGCGCGCCCTTGACGACCTTCTTGATCTCCGCGTCGGCGAAGTCGTTGAAGTGCTCGAGGATCTTGAAGTTCGGGGAGGTGAAGCCGACCTGGAGGGAGGCGGCGGTGAGAACCGGGCCGCCCACGTTGTGCGGGGCGACCAGCACGTAGTGGGTCTCGGCGGTCGCGGCCAGCTTCCGGGTCTCCCAGATACCGCCCATGTGACCGACGTCCGGCTGGATGATGTCGACGGCCTGGCTCTCGAAGAGCTCCCGGAACTCGATGCGATCGTGAATCCGCTCACCCGTGGCGACCGGGATGTCCACCTTGGCGGCGACCTTCTCCAGCGCCTTGAGGTTCTCCGGCGGTACGGGCTCTTCCAGCCACGCGGGCTTGAAGGGCGCGAGGTCCTTCGCCAGCCGGATGGCGGTGGCGGGGGAGAAGCGCCCGTGCATCTCCAGCATCAGCTCGGCGTCCGGCCCGATGGCGTCGCGCACGGCCTCGATGAGGGAGACGGCGTACAGGCTCTGCTGGTGGTCGAGCTCGAAGTGCCCGGTGCCGAAGGGGTCGATCTTGAGCGCCTTGTAGCCGCGCTCCATGACTCCCTTGGCGGCCTTGTGGTAGGCCTCCGGGGTCCGCTCGGTGGTGTACCAGCCGTTGGCGTACGCCTTGACCTTGTCGGTCACCTTGCCGCCCAGCAGCTGCCACACCGGCACGCCGAGGGCCTTGCCCTTGATGTCCCAGCAGGCCATCTCGATGACGGCGATGCCGGACATCACGATCTCGCCGGCCCGCCCGTAGTCGCCGTACTTCATCCGCTTGACGAGGTCTTCCGTGGCGAACGGGTCGGAGCCCAGAATGTGATTGGTCTGGGCCTCCCGCAGATAGCCGATCAGCGCGTCGGTGTGGCCCAGCATGCGGGTCTCTCCGACACCCGTGATGCCTTCGTCGGTGTGCACCAGGACGTAGGTCAGGTTGCGCCAGGGCGTCCCGACGACGTGTGTGCTGATTCCGGTGATGCGCACGGCAGTAGCCCCTTGCTGCGTTTTGTGTCTGTCTGCTTCGTCGACTCACTTGGCGTGTGTTCGAAATTTCGTCACACGTTCGAAATGCTGGCGTGACAGTAAGGATGGTGCGAGGGCAGTGTCAATGGGTCGAGCGGGTAACGGTTTCGACACTGCTTTCGACAGGCCTTTCGACGGCGGTTTCGGCGCGATGGAGACGGAAGGCGCCGTGTTGCCCGGAAGCCGCAGGTTGGCTGGAAAAAGTGGGTCCTGGCGCGAATTTTAGGGCCGGAACGCTTGGTTCCCCACACAACTTTCACAGCTGTGACTATGAACGTCGCCTGAGAGGAACTTAACCTTCCCGCGTCATGGACTACTGCCTCCCGTGCCGACGGCACCTCAACGGCGCCCTCGCCTGCCCCGGATGCGGCACTCCGGCCGAGCCCCACCCCACGCACGCGCCCCAGCCACCCGCGCCGGCCCAGGCCGGTCTGGCGCCGGGCGGGTCGTACCAGGGCTACGAGGCGGGCGGGACGTACGGCGGAGGCTACACGGACGGGACCGCGGCGTACGGGGCCGGACAGGGACAAGCCCCTGTGGCGGCGTACGGAGGCGCAGGGGCGTCCGCCGCGGCGTACGAGGGCGGACAGGCTTCCGCCGCGTACGGAGGTGGACAGGCCTCTTCGGCGTACGGGGACAGTGGTGGGGCTGCGTCGCACGGGGGCGGCCATGAGGCCCCCTCGCACGGGGGCGGCCACGCGGGCGCGTCGTACGGGGACGGTCATGGGGCCGCGTCGTACGGAGGTGACCACGCCGGAACGGCCTACGGGGACGGCCGCGGGGGCGCCTCGTACGGGACCGGCGTCAGGGTCCCCTCGCAAGGGGGCAGTCCCGAGGCCGGGTCGTACGGGCTCGACCACGCGGGCAAGACCCACAGAGGCGGCCAGGAGGCCACGGCCCACGGCGACGGCCACGAAGCCGCGGCCCACGGGGGTAGCCACGCCGCCGCGCCCTACGAGGACGGCCGTGAGGTCGGACCGTCGCACGGAGGCGGTCATACGGGTGACCCGCACAGAGGCGCCCACGGAAGCGCCTCCTACGGCGACGAGCGTGAGAGTGGCGAGGGCGGCGACGGTGACACCGGCGCGATGGCGGCCGGGGCGGTCGCGAGCCGCTCCGAGGCCGCGCCGGAGCCGTCCGGGGGCCGGGCGGCGCGTCGGCGCGCGCAGGGGCGTGGTCGTGGCCGGGGTGGCGAGGCTCCCGACGACGCCGACGGCCACGGCGACCACGAAGACCCCGAGGGCCTCGGGGACGATGACGACGAGGCGGACGACGGTCCCGCGGGTGGCGCGAGTCGCCGCGACCGCAAAGCCGCCGCGCACCGACGTCGCCGGCGCCGGACCCTGCTGATCGCCGCGGGCTTCGTGCTGGCGGCCGGCGGACTCAGCCTCGCGGAACTCGGCATGGACGCGCCGGGCTCCGGCCCCAAGCCCGCGACGGCCGGCGGCGAGTCCGCGGAGGGCGGGGCGTCGCCGGAGGCCGACGAGACGGGCCGGCCGTCGGCCGGCGCGGCGAGCGCGGGAGCGGACGCGTCGAGATCGGCCTCGCCGGACGCGTCGGCCTCACCCTCGGCCTCGGAGTCCGCGAAGGACGACAAGTCGAAGCAGGACGAGGACGACAAGGAGGCCCAGTCCGCGGCGACGGGCTCGGCCCCGGACACGTCCCCCACCACCGCGGACCCGACGTCCCCGGCACAGTCCCCGACCCCGACGGCCGACCCGACTACGGCGGACCCGACCGCGGAACCGTCGCCGTCGGAGACGTGCGACCGGTTCCTGTGGTGGTGCAGCTGAGGGACCGGCGAGAACTCCGCCAGGAGCTCTCGGATCTCCTCTAAGAGTCCCGTTCCAGCATCTGCTGCAGCAAATCCCGCAAAGCCAGCCGCTGCTCCTCCGACAGGCCGGCCAGCGGCTCCCGCGCGAAGCGCAGCCCCTCCCGCAGCTCCCGGCCCACCCGTCGCCCCTCCTCCGTCGCGGCGGCCACCTTCACCCGCCGGTCCGCGGGATCCGGCCGGCGCTCCACCAGGCCCCGTGACTCCAGCCGGTCGACTATCCCCGTCACGTTCGACGGCTCGCATTTCAGTTTCTGGGCCAGCTTCCGCATGGGCAGCGGCTCCAGGGACAGCAGACTCAGCAGCCGGGCCTGCGCGCCGGTCAGTGCGTGTCCAGCGGCCGCGTCCTCGAAGTCCTCGTAGAAACGCGCCACGACGTCACCGATGAGTTCGACGACTTCCAGGGTGAGGGCGTCGGGTCGGCGGGTCTTCTCGGGTGTGGCCATGGGATGCAGGGTACCCCGTTACTTGACATCCTGAAATATTCAGGAGCATGGTTGTTTCAGGCAGTGAAGTATTTTGAGGAAGGCCCGGTTTCCATGTCCGACACCCGCACTTACCCCGCCACCAGCCGCGAATGGCGTCTGCTCAGCCGTCCCGTCGGCTGGCCCGAGCCCGAGGACTTCGAGCTGGCCGAGGCGGAGATCCGGCAGCCCGGCCCCGGCCAGGTACTCGTGCGCAACGCGTACCTCTCCGTCGACCCGTACATGCGCGGCCGGATGAGCGCCGCCAAGTCCTACGTCGCCCCCTTCGAGCTGGGCAAGGCCATGCAGGGCGGCGCGGTCGGCGAGGTCGTCGCCTCGGGTGCCGAGGGCATCGCCGTCGGCGACCACGTGCTGCACTTCGGCGGCTGGCGCGAGTACGCCACCTTCGACGCCCAGCAGGCGGTCAAGGTCGACCCCGAGGCCGCCCCGCTCTCCACCTACCTCGGTGTCCTCGGCATGACCGGCCTCACCGCCTACGCCGGCCTGCTGCGCACCGCCGCCTTCAAGGAGGGCGACGCGGTCTTCGTGTCCGGCGCGGCCGGCGCGGTCGGCAGCCAGGTCGGCCAGATCGCCAAGCTCAAGGGCGCCTCCCGGGTCATCGGCTCGGCCGGTTCCGACGAGAAGGTCAAGCTCCTCGTCGAGGAGTACGGCTTCGACGCGGCGTTCAACTACAAGAACGGCTCGGTCAGTGAGCAGCTCCGCGAGGCCGCCCCGGACGGTGTCGACGTCTACTTCGACAACGTCGGCGGTGACCACCTGGAGGCGGCCATCGGGCGGCTCAACCGCGACGGCCGGATCGCGGTCTGCGGAATGATCTCGGTCTACAACAGCACCGAGCCCGTCCCCGGCCCGAAGAACCTCGCCCGCCTCATCCAGACCCGCGGCCGCATCGAGGGCTTCCTGGTCGGCGACCACTACGACCTGCAGTCGCAGTTCGTCCAGGAGGTCGGCCCCTGGGTCGCCTCGGGTGAGCTCAAGTACCGCGAGACGGTCGTCGAGGGCATCGAGAACAACCTGGAGGCCTTCCTCGGCGTCCTGCGCGGCGACAACACCGGGAAGATGATCGTCAAGCTGTAGGTGCTCCCGCACCTTCCCCGCGGGTTTCGGCACAGCACGCCATTCCGAGGCTCGGACGTCCTGCACACCGCCGTCGCCTAGAACGGCCGCGACGGCCGGGTCGCCACCGACGGCAGGCCCGCCCCTACGCGAAGGCGACCCGCGGGAACACCTCGGTGACACTCGCCTGACCCGCTCCTCGCGTACGACGGAGGCCGCACCCCTGGACGCGGGGTGCAGCCTCCGCCCTCACCTGCCGCCCGAGGCGAGGGCCGCGTTGTGCACCGCCCGCACCAGCCGCTCGTTCTCCGGTGCCGCCCCGCCCGGGAACGCCATCCGGCGGCGGGTGTAGCCGTAGGCGAGCCCGCTGCGCGGATCCGCGAAGGCCTGCGAACCGCCCGCGCCGCTGTGCCCGAACGTCCCGGCGCCCAGGAACGGGTGCCAGATGTCCGCCGTCGCCTGGAAGCCGAGCCCGTACGACCGGTGCGCCCGGGCCACCAGGTCGTACCCGGTCGAGTGGATCTGGCCCACCTCGGCGACGGTGTCCGGCTTCAGCAGCGGCGGCCGTCCGTCCACCTCGCTGATCGCCGCCGCGTACATCCCGGCGAGCCCGCGCGCGGCGGCCACCCCGCCCGCCGACGCCGGTCCCTTGGCGCGTACGGCACGCGAGTTGGCGTAGTCCACCAGGTCACCCGAGTCCGGGACGTGCTGGTTGAACGCGATCGAGGAGAGCGTGTGGGGGCCGGTCGCCACCGAGTCCAGCAGCGCCTGTTGCGTCGCCGTCGGGGCCATCGGCTGCACGGAGCGGTAGCGGGGCTCCAGTGCCTCGGGCAGCCCCAGGAAGAAGTCGAGGACGTACGGGGCGCGGATCCGCTCCTCGTAGACCTCCTGGAGGGTACGGCCGGTGGCGCGGCGGACGACCTCGCCGGTGAGCGCGCCGATGACCAGGGCGTGGTAGCCGAAGGCGGTGCCCGGCCGCCAGAACGGCCGCTGGTCCGCGAGCCGTTCGGCGAGCGCCCGGTCGTCGGCCAGCTCCTGCGGGCTGAACCCGGCGTCGAGGCCGACCAGGCCCGCCCGGTGTGCGATCAGATCGCGCAGGGTGAGCACGCCCTTGCCCTCGGCGCTGAACTCCGGCCAGTAGTACGTCACCTTGCGGTCGAGTTCGAGCGTGCCGTCCTGCACGAGGAGCGCGACCACGAGGTGTGCGGCGCCCTTGGTCGACGAGTACACGCCGTAGAGGGATCCGGCGTCGGCGCCGTCCCCCGTCCACAGGTCGACGACTTCACGCCCGTGCACGTACGCGCACAACTGGCCTTCGTAGTCCGGCAGTTCGCCCGCCACGAACGCGGCGAACTCCTCACGTACGGCCTCGAATCCGTCCGCGACGGTGCCGTGTATCTCCTGTGTCATCCGCTCTCCTCACCTGTACCGCCACGCGCCTGCGCCACTGTGAACAGCGCGCGTGCGACCTGCGCGAATTCCCCCTTCGGATGGTCCCGGAAGAGGGGTTCGGTGCCGAACAGAACGGCCCCCGAGCTGCTGACGACCGAGGCCTGCCCGGCCGCCTGGGCGGGACCGCCGGAGCCGTCCTCCAGCGCCCGCCAGTGTCCGGAGACGAGCGGGTTCCCGGTCCCGTACGCCTGCTCCACCCGGACCTCGGGCCCGAGGTCGGTGAACCAGACGGGCGCGTACACGAACCCGTGGTCCGGCGCACCGGCGGTCACCTGCCCCGAATTCACCACCCGAACCACGCCGTTGGCGTCCCCGTTGCCCTCGACCGGCTTCGCCGCCAGCAACCCTGCGGCGGTGCCGAGGTCGGCCCCCGTCACACCGCGCCCGACGAGACCGTGACCGGAGGCGAGGAAGGCGTCGAGCGCCGTGCGGGCAGCCGCGTTCAGAGCGCTGCGGTCCAGCCCCGCCGACACGAACAGCACGTCCGTCGCCGACCAGTCGAAGCCCGCGTTCAGCACGGCCGTGGAGACCGGCGTGACCTCGAAGTCCATCTCCCGCAGCGCGAACAGCTCCCCCGGCGTGACCGCGGCGGCCACCCGCAGCCGACGCATTTCGGTCGTGCCGGTCACCTTGGTCGCGTCGAAGGCGACGTCGTACGTCCGTGCCGCCGCCGCTGCCTTCGCACGCGCCGACGCCGGCACGATGGCACTGCCGTCCGCGGACCGCCGTACCGGAACGCCCTGCCGGAGCAGGGAGTTGAGCGCCGCGATCTCCTGCGGGTCGTCGAGCCGCAGCCGCAGGTCGCCGCGCGGGGCGACGCGACCGACCGGCGCGGCCTCGTCGACGGTCCGCAGCGGCAGCCCCCTCAGGCCGCCGGACGCCACCGGTTCGACGGTGGCGCCCCACAGACGGCCCAGGCTCCAGCCCGAGATGTCGTACATCACCGAGACCTTGTCGCTGATGTCCGTCCCGTCGGCGAGCAGCACATTGGCGAGCCCCCGCTTGGGCTGGTGCATGTCGACGACGTACGAGCCCTTCCCGTACGACCGTCCGCCGAGCCGGAAGGCGTGGGCGGCGCGGGTGACCCGGACGTCGTTGGCGAGCAGGTGGTCGACGAGACGGGCGGCGGCGGTGGAACCTCCGGCGATGACGTAGGCGCGCGGGAACCTCGTGGTGTACACGTCCTCCGGGCCGATACCCGGAACGCCCGGCACGGTCTCCTCCGAGACCGGCACCTGCGCAGCGCCCGCCGCCCCGCGCCGGAAGACCTCGATCTGGTCGGCGACCAGCGAGGTGCGGTTCGTCCGCACGAAGTTCAGGGTGGCCCGGATGGCCGCGCCGGCCACGTCCACGTTGATCGCGGACCGGCGGCGCAGTTCGCTCTCCGGCAGGCTGGTGTAGGCGGCGTTGTTCACCGCCAGCGGGATCTCCACGGTGTGCGCGGCGACCGTGCCGTGGAAGGCCGCGTACTGCGGGGTGAAGATCGGCGGCCAGTCGTCCCAGCCCTCCTCCTGGTCCCGGAAGGGGATCTGCGCGGGCCGCACGCCGTCCTTCGCGGGCGTGTGGCCGAGGCCGTTGACGGCGGTCTCCATGCCGAGCGCGTTGGCGTAGGTGTTCTTCAGGAAGAGGTCGTACTCGTAGTTCTCGCCGTGCGGGGGAGTGGTGGGCTCGATGAGCGTGCCGTTGACGTATCCGTGCAGGTCGAGCATGACCGCCGGCTGCTTGTCGATCTCGATCTGCCGCATCGCCCGCACCTCGGGCTGCGAGGCGGTGACGAAGTCCCGGTTCATGTCGAAGCCGTTGGCGTTCGCGCGGGTCCCGGCGATACGGCCGTCCGGATTGGCCGTGATGTTGAAGTAGAGGCGGCTGTGCGCGAGAAGGTCCCTCGTCCGCGCGTCGTTCGCGGTCGCGAGCTGCTCGACGATCCGCAGGGAGGCGTCGGTGCCCTCCCACTCGTTGCCGTGGATGTTGCTGTTGAAGAAGACGGGGGCCTTGTAACCCGCCCTGACCGCCGGATCCTTGGCGGCTTTGCCCGGCGCGCTCTCGATCAGCTCCCGCATCCGCTCCTGGGCCCGGGCCTGGCGGGCGCTCTCCGGGGCGGTGACGGTGACCAGGAACAGCCGGTGCCCGCCCGCCGAACGGCCCGCCACCTCCACACTCACCCGGTCGCCGAGCCGCTGGATCGCGTTCAGCTTCGGGGCGATCGCGTGGTACGGGGTGAGACCGAGCTTGATGGACTTGTCGGCGGGGTTCTCCGGGTCCAGGGCCAGAACCTGCTCGCGGGGATAGCCGCGCCCGGTGTCGGTCGTCGGGGTGGCCTGACCGTTGAGGGCCCGCTCGGCGGCGCTCTCGGGGGCTCGGGCGGCGCGATCGTCGAGAGCGGGGCCCTCACGGGTGACCGGGGGCTCGGGCTCCGCGACGGCGGTGTGGGGGGTGAGCAGGAGTGAGCCCGCCGCGGTGACGGCGAGGGCGGTGATCAGAACAGGTCTCGCAGGAACGGTTCTCGTGGTGCGCACGCGTACCTCCTGAGGGGCTTCCTGAGATCGGTACGGCGAGGTGTACCTGTTCGACTCAACTGCAACAAGAGGCAGTTCGTGGCGCGGGTGCCCCGGATGGCGCATCAGCGGGTGAGGTGGGCCGACAGGTGAGCCGAGGACCGCCCGATAGAGTTCCCCCATGCGCGATCTCGGGGCGGGATTCAAGTACCTGCTGGAGGGCCAACGTTGGGTGGCCCGGCACGGCAAGCAGTTCGGCTTCGGCCTCCTCCCAGGTCTGATCACCCTCGTCCTCTACGCGGCGGCCCTCGTCGCCCTCGCGCTGTGGGGCGAGGACTTCGTCGCGTGGGCGACCCCGTTCGCCGACGACTGGACGAGCCCCTGGGCGGGCCTCTTCCGCGGCTTCCTCACCGCCGTGCTCTTCGCCCTCGCCCTCCTCCTCTCCGTCATCACCTTCACCGCGGTCACCCTCCTGATCGGCCAGCCCTTCTACGAGAACCTCTCCGAGAAGGTCGACCGGGACGTCTCGCCCGACGGCACGGCCCCCGAGTCCGGCCTCCCGCTCTGGCGCGAACTGTGGATCTCGGCCCGCGACAGCCTCCGTATCCTCGTGCGCGCCGCGCTCTGGGGGATCCTGCTCTTCGCGCTCGGCTTCATCCCGGTCGTCGGCCAGACGGCCGTCCCCGTGATCGGCTTCCTGGTGACCGGCTTCTTCCTCACCCAGGAACTCACCTCCGTCGCCCTCCAGCGCCGCCGCGTCGAACTCCGCGACCGCCTCGCCCTCCTCCGCTCCCGAAAGACCCTGATCTGGGGCTTCGGCACCCCCCTGGCCGTGTCCTTCCTCATCCCCTTTGTCGCGGTCTTCCTGATGCCGGGCGCGGTGGCGGGCGCGACGCTCATGGCACGGGAGCTAATGGGCGAGGAGACGAACGCCCCAGCCCGTCCGGCGTTTGAGGACGAGGCCCTTCGGGCCGATTAGCGGGGTCTGGGGGCGCAGCCCCCAGGGACGGGAAGGGAAGGGGCGGAGGGGGCGAAAAGCCCTGAGGCGCCCCCCCCGCGCACCTACGAAACCGACGTCCCCTCCACTGCCACCCGCACGATCCGCGTCACCTGCGCGATGATGTCCACCCGGTTCCGCACGAACTCGGCATCGCTCACCGTCCCGCTCGCCGGATCGGTGTTCCCCGCCCCGAACTGCAGCACAGGCGTGTGCACATGCCCACCCGGCACCACGTCGTGCAGCCCGAGCCGGTCCCGCAACAACGTGGCCCGGTAGGCGATCTCGTTCGACAGGTAGTTCCCGCCGCCCCCGGCCCGCGCGGCCGACCCCGCGGTCGGCCCGTCCGCCCGCACGACGGCCTCCGTGCCGCCCGCCGGGATCTCGGTCACGCTCGTGTTGTCGTACACGGGGAACCGCCCGGTCTGCGCGGCCACGATCTGCCCGTACGGCAGGGTCGTCGTCGTCCACTGCGGCTGCGAGGCCGGGTCGGTGACCGGGACGGTCTCGGTCCGGCCGACGGTGTCGTTGTCCGGGAAGCCGCCCCGCCAGGCCCCGTTGGTCCGTTCGACGTCGAACCGCCCCACCCGCCCCTGGCTCACGGTGGCGAACAGATCCACCGTCCTCAGATACGGCCGCAGCGTCCGCTCCACCGTCCCCTGCGTGAAGTCCTGCCAGCGCACGGGGAAGACGACGGTCTCGACCCGCGCCGGTCCGTCCGCGGTCTCGATGACCGTGCCGTCGAGCGCCAGCGCGGTCGCCCCCGAGGGGTTGGAGATCCGGATGTCCCGGTCCAGCGTGAACGGATCGAAGCCGGTGACCAGGATCCGCTTGATTCCCTTGCCGCGCGGATACCGGACGGCGGTCTGCCCGCGCGAGGTTCGCTCCAACTCACCCAGCAGAGACGCGCGTCGGTCGTCCGCCAACCCGAACCCCGGCTCCCAGGTGCGCATCTCCCGCGTCATCGCCAGCCGGGCCCAGTACAACGGCCGGTCGTCGTCCCGACTGAGGTCCCCGCCCGCCGGCCCCCGCCCCTGCGCCCGCCCGACGGCCCGCCGCCACAGCGCCGACCCCTCCCGTACGACGATCCGCCGCGCCTCGGCGTAGGAGCGAGCCGCACCGAGCTCCCGGGCGAACTCCCCGGTCACGGCGTCGAATCCGGACCGCCTGAGGATCTCCTGCGGCACCGCCCGGTCGAGCCGCTGCTCCTCGACGGTGGGCGAGAGGACCGCCTCGGCGGCGGACGCCTGCGTGGGGGCCGCGAGCCCGGCCACCAGGGCCAGTCCGAGCACGCCGATCCGAACACGTATGGAGTTCACGGGAGTTCAGGTCCTTCCGTCGCGGTGGGGCGCGTTGGTGCGATCGCCCGCAGTATCGCGTGACGGAAGTGGTCCACGCCATGGCGTGTGGCTCAGGCGGGCGACATCAGCAGGGCGAGCACGAGCAACGGAACCATCTGGAACACCGCGGCCCCACGCAGCCGGACCAGCCACAGCACCACACCGGCGGCCGCCACCACCCCGCAGGCCGCACCCAGTTCCACGAGCGGCGGCTCGTACGGTTGGTCGTCGAAGCCCGCCGCCCACCCGGTCATGCCGGCCGCCAGCCACCCGTAGCCCACGGCCAGGATGTTGACGGGCAGCAGAGCGAGTACCGCGATGATGTTTCTCCCCCTCATACGGCTCATCCTCGCCCGGAGGCCGGGTGAGCGCCTGAGTACGCGTACCTACGAGGCCTCGCCCAGCATCGTGAGGAAGTCGCGGAACGCCCCCGGCATGTCGACCGACTCGGGGTCCAGCAGCCACTGGTACTGCAGGCCGTCCATCACCGCCACCAGCAGCGGGGCGGTGCGCTCCGGGGTGAGGCCGTTCGGAAGGCGGTCGCCGTACTCGGCGCGCAGGACGGCCGCCATGCTCGCCCGTACCTGCGCGTACCGCTCGGTGAAGTAGTCGCGCGCCGGATGCCCCTCCGTGACGCTCTCGCCGAGCAGGGCCGAGAAGGTCTGGATGATGCCGGGCCGCATCGCGTTGTACTCGACGAGTTGGGCGAGCAGGTCGGTCCGCCACTGCCCGGCCGGGACCGCGTCCCACTTGTCCCGCTCCTCCAGGACGGCCACGAGCAGCGCGTCCTTCGTGGGGAAGTAGTGCAGCAACCCCTGCTGGGTGAGTCCGACCCGTTCCGCGACGGCGGCCAGGCTCGCCCCGCGGTAGCCCCGCTCGGCGATCACTTCCAGCGCGGCCCGGACGATCTCGGCGCGTCGCTCCGTGCGCCTCGTTCTGGCGTTCATGGCGCTCATGGCGTCACCGTACGGCATCCGTAGGACCCGATTATGACGACAAGGTAACGGAACCTACCGGTCTACAGGTAACGGGTGCACGATGAGGGAAGGACGGCACCGCACGACTCAACGAGGAGGCACCCAGATGGCGGGCACCCAGGAACCCCCGGAGACGCAGGAGGCCCGCGCGGCCCGCGAGGTGGCCGTCGAGGCGGCCCTGAGCAGGCTCGACCTGGACGCCAAGACCCGGTTGCTGGCCGGCCAGGACGCCTGGTCGCTGCCCGCCCTCCCGGAGATCGGCCTCGGGTCCCTCCTCATGTCGGACGGCCCGATCGGAGTCCGGGGTGTCCGCTGGACCGCCGACGACCCGTCCATCGCGCTGCCCTCCCCGACCGCGCTGGCCGCCACCTGGGACCCGGAGCTCGCCCGCCGCGCCGGCACCCTCCTCGCCCAGGAGGCCCGCCGCAAGGGCGTCCACGTCCTGCTCGCCCCCACGGTCAACCTGCACCGCTCGCCGCTCGGCGGCCGCCACTTCGAGGCGTACAGCGAGGACCCGTACCTCACGGGCCGCATCGGCTCCGGCTATGTGGCCGGCGTCCAGTCCGGCGGCGTCGGCACCACGGTCAAGCACTTCGTCGCCAACGACGCCGAGACCGACCGATTCACGGTGAACAACCTGCTCAGCGAGCGCACCCTGCGCGAGCTGTACCTCGCCCCCTTCGAGGCGATCGTCGAGAACGCCCACCCCTGGGGCATCATGACCGCCTACAACTCGGTCAACGGCACGACGATGACCGAGCACCACCACCTGGTGAACGAGATCCTGCGCGGCGAATGGGGCTTCGACGGCTTCAACGTCTCCGACTGGACCGCGGCCCGCTCCACCACCGGTGCCCTCAACGGCGGCCTGGACGTCGCCATGCCCGGCCCGCAGACCGTCTACGGCGACGCGCTCGCCCAGGCCGTCCGCGACGGCGAGGTCGACGAGGCCAAGGTCGACGACGCCGTCCGCAACGTCCTGCGGCTCGCCGCCCGCGTCGGCATCCTGAAGGGCGCCGAACCGGCCGTCACCGAGCTGCCCGGCACCGTCGACGGCGAGGCCCTGGCCCGCGAGATCGCCCGCCGTTCCTTCGTCCTGGTGCGCAACGAGAACCAGGCGCTTCCGCTGAAGCCGGGGACCGTCGCCCTCATCGGCGCCGCCGCCCGAGACGCCCGCGTCCTCGGCGGCGGCTCCGCCACCGTCTTCCCGGCCCGGATCGTCTCCCCGCTGGACGGCCTCACCGCCGCCCTCCCCGAAGGCGCCCTCACCTACGCCGTCGGCGCCGACCCGAACACCGAACTCGCCGTCGCCGACAAGGGATTCGAGCTGCGGGCCGTCTGCCGTGACGCCGACGGCAAGGTCATCGGCACCGCCTCAGCCCCCAACGGTCAGCTCCAGTGGATGGGCGACGACTTCCCCGACGGCGTCACCCACGCCCGCCTCCACACCGTCAAGTTGACCGGCATCTTCACCCCGCGCGAGACCGGCACCCACACCTTCGGCATCAAGGGCCTCGGCGCCTTCACCCTGCGCGTCGACGGCACCACGTACTACGACGACGTCCAACGCCCCACCAAGGACGACCCGTTCCTCACCTTCTTCGGCGCCCCGGAACCACGCGCCCAGGTCGAACTCACCGTGGGCCGCCCGGTCGAGGTCTCCCTCACCCACGTCGTCCGGTTCCCGGACGACCTCCCGATGAAGGCCGTCTCCTTCTCCCTCGCCCACCAGGAGCCACAGCGCGACCCCGACGAGCTGATCGCCGAGGCCGTCGAGACCGCCCGCGCCGCCGACACGGCCGTCGTCGTGGTCGCCACCACCGAGCGCGTCGAGTCGGAGGGCTTCGACCGCACCGACCTCACCCTCCCCGGCCGCCAGGACGACCTGGTCCGCGCCGTCGCCGCCGCCAACCCGAACACCGTCGTGATCGTCAACGCCGGTTCCCCGGTGGAACTGCCCTGGCGCGACGAGGTGGCCGCCGTCCTGCTCAGCTGGTTCCCCGGCCAGGAGGGCGGCGACGCCCTCGCCGACGTGCTGACCGGCGTCCACGAACCCGGTGGCCGCCTCCCCAGCACCTGGGGCAGCCTCGCCGACGCCCCGGTCACCCAGGTCGTCCCGGACCACGGCGAGATGCCGTACAGCGAGGGTGTCTTCATCGGCTACAGCGCCTGGGAGAAGCACGGCCGCACCCCCGCGTACCCCTTCGGCCACGGCCTCGGCTACACCGACTGGACCTACGAGTCGGTCGAGGTGCAGGGCACCACCGTCCGGGTCCGCCTCCGCAACTCGGGCACGCGCCCCGGCCGCGAGGTCGTCCAGGTCTACCTGGCCCCCGGCGAGCCCGACGCCGAGCGCCCGGCCCGCAGGCTGGCCGGCTTCGCCGGGGTGACCGCCGCCGCGGGCGAGACCGCCGAGGCCACCGTGGAGCTCCCGCGCCGGGCCTTCGAGATCTGGGACGGCGAGGAGGGATCCTGGTCGTTTGTGAAGGGTTCGTACGAGATCCAGGTGAGTCGCTCGATCACGGACCGTCGGCTCACCGCGACGATTAACGTCTGATCCGGGACCAGTTCCCCCCACGACCAGCCCCGGCCCGGGTCCTGACCCCTGGGCCGGGGCTCATGACGTCTAACGGGTGGAGAACCCGTACACCGTCTCCGAGCGGTACACCTCGCCCGGCCGCAGCACCGTGCTCGGGAACTCCGGGCGGTTCGGGGAGTCGGGGAAGTGCTGGGTCTCCAGCGCGATGCCGTCGCCGGGAGCGAAGGGCTCGCCGAGATGGTCCGCGGTGTACAGCTGAAGGCCGGGTTCGGTGGTCGCCACGGTGAGCACCCGGCCGGACGCGGGCTCGTGCAGCTCGGCGGCCTCGACGGGCGTCCGCGTCACGCCCTTGTCGAGCACGAAGTTGTGGTCGTAGCCGGAACTGACCTTCCGCGCCTCCCGGAAGTCGAAGCGCGTGTCCGCCACCTCCTCCAGGACGCCGGTCGGGATCAGGTCCGCGTCGACCGGGGTGAACCGGGAGGCGGCGATCCGCAGTTCGTGCCCGCCCGCGTTGCCCGACCCGCCGAGGTTGAAGTAGCTGTGGTTGGTCAGGTTCACGATGGTCGGCGCGTCCGTGACCGCTTCGTACGCGATCTGCAGCGCACCGGACTTGTCCAGCGTGTACGTCGCCGAGACCTCCAGGCGCCCCGGGAAGCCCTCCTCGCCGTGAGCGGCGACCCGGCTCAGACGCACGCCGTGCTCCGCCGGCGCCATGTCCCACACCCGCTTGTCGAAGCCGCGTTCGCCGCCGTGCAGGGAGTTGGGCGCGTTGTTGAGCGCGAGCGCGTACGTCCGGCCGTCCAGCGGGAAGCGGCCGCCCGCGATCCGGTTCGCGTACCGCCCGACCAGGGCGCCCACGTACGGTTCCGGGTTGGCCGCATAGCCGTCGAGGTCCCCGAACCCCAGCACCACGTTCTCGGCGCGCCCCTCCCGGTCCGGGACCTCCACCGACTGCACGATCCCGCCGTACGACAGGATCCGCACGCGGACTCCCGCCCGCTCCAGGGTCCAGCGGTGCACAGGGGTGCCGTCGGAAAGTGTTCCGAAGAGTTCGTTCATGTGCGTAACTTTAAGTCACGGACCGCGCGTCAGGCCTTCTTGCCCGTCACCGTGCGATAGGCGATCTCCGCGAGCCGCGCCTGGCCGTTCACACTCGGGTGGAACCAGTCCCAGTGGCTCAGCTGGGCGGTGCCGAAGCGGAAGTCGTAGACCGCGCCCCCGTCGAAGCGACAGTGGCGGTCCTTGGCGCAGACCTCCTCCAGAACCTCGTTGTAGTCCTCCACCCGCTGCTGCACGGTGTCCCGCCGCTCGGTCGCCGCCGCGTCCAGGGCGTCCGCGTCGGCCAGCATCGACGGGCACAGGCCCAGCTTCCACACCTGCTTGCCCATCGCGTTGGTGCGGCCCTCGGACCACAGCCGCTTCAGGTTCGGCACGCTCGCCACGTACACCTGCGCCTTGGGGGAGCCCTTGCGCAGCGCGCTCATCGCGTCCTCGAAGTCGGCGCGGAAACCGGCCACGGACGTCATCGCCGAGGTGCTGGACCGGCAGGCGTCGTTCGACCCGACCATCACCGCCACCAGCCCCGGCTTCCTCGCCGCCGCCTGAGCCATCTGACCGGGCAGGTCCGCCATCCGCGCCCCGGTCACCGCGTAGTTCCAACTCCGCTCGGCCGCCTTCGCCTTTCCCAGCAGCCGTACGGCGAGACTGTCGACCTCGGCGCTGCTGCCCGTCGCCCACGACACCTCGGGGCAGTCCGACAGCACCGAGCACGCGTCGAAACCACGGGTGATGGAGTCCCCGACGGCGGCGATGGACGCCGGGCTGCTGTCCCAGGCCGGCGTCGGCTTCGGGGACGGCTTCGCCTTCTGCGCCCCGGTGCCGCTCGGCCCCGGCGAGTTGCCACCGACGGCGTCACAGCCGGTGACGCCCAGGACGGCCGCGGCCAGGACGGCGAGAACGGCGCGCGAGCGTTGGCCCTGTTTCCGCATCCGGTGGTGATCCCCTCGGTCGTCGGGTGATGGTATGAAACGTGGAAAAGGTCGTCCGTCCATAACAACGCGCGAGAGTTCCCGGCGGCCGGTACGCAACGCTTCGCACCCGTACCAGCGTCCTGCCGGGTGAATGGCGGGGGTTTCACGGCACTGGGACCGACGGTACGTCACACTCCTTGCGCCGCCGCACGGTAGCCTCGCCATCAACGTGGCTGCCCCGCCACTGCCGTCCGCCAGTTCGCAAGATGTCCGCTCTGCCCGGAGGTCCCGGTGACGACACGTGGAGTTCTGTACGTGCACTCCGCGCCGCGCGCGCTGTGCCCGCACGTCGAGTGGGCCGTCGCCGGGGTGCTCGGCACACGCGTCAACCTCGACTGGATCCGGCAGCCCGCCGCGCCGGGCACCTGGCGCTCCGAGTTCTCCTGGCAGGGCCAGGCCGGCACCGCCTCCAAGCTGGCCTCGGCACTGAGAGGCTGGCACCTCATCCGCTTCGAGGTCACCGCCGAGCCCTGCGCCACCGCCGAGGGCGAGCGCTACAGCTGCACCCCCGACCTCGGCATCTTCCACGCCGTCACCGGCATCCACGGCGACATCCTCATCCCCGAGGACCGCCTGCGCGCCGCCCTGGTCCGCTCCCAACGCGGCGAGACCGATCTGGAGGCCGAACTCGCCAAGCTCCTCGGCAAGCCGTGGGACGACGAGTTGGAGCCGTTCCGGTACGCGGGCGAGGGCGCGCCGGTCCGCTGGCTGCACCAGGTGGTGTGACGCCCCAGAGGCGCGAGGAACTGCGCGACCCAGCCCAGGACGGCCCGTAGTCGGCCGACAACAGAGACCAGAACGGCGTGTGGCCCGCCCCCCCCACCCGGGGTTCGGGCCACACGCCGTTCACGGCAGAGATCAGACCGTACGGAACGCCAGCACCACGTTGTGCCCGCCGAACCCGAACGAGTCGTTCAGCGCGGCGATACGGCCCTCGACCGGCAGCTTCCGGGCCTCGCCGCGCACGATGTCGGCGTTGGCCTCGGCCTCGGGGTCGAGGTTCTCGATGTTGATGGTCGGCGGGGCGATCCGGTTGTACAGGGCGAGGACCGTCGCCACCGACTCCACACCGCCCGCGCCACCCAGCAGGTGACCGGTCATCGACTTGGTCGCCGAGACCGCCATGTGGTCGGCGTCGTCGCCGAACACCTTGCGCAGCGCCTTCAGCTCGGCCACGTCACCGGCCGGCGTCGAGGTGGCGTGCGCGTTGACGTGCATGATCTCGGCCGGGTCCAGGTCGGTGCGGTCCAGCAGGTTCTGCAGGGCGTGCGAGATGCCACGCCCCTCCGGCTCCGGCTGCACGATGTCGTGGCCGTCGGCGGAGATGCCCTGGCCGACCGCCTCGGCGTACACCCGCGCACCGCGCTTGGCGGCGTGCTCGGCGGACTCCAGGACGATCACGCCGGCGCCCTCGCCCAGGACGAAGCCGTCGCGGGCGGTGTCGTAGGGACGCGAGGCGCCCTCGGGGTCGTCGTTGTTCTTGGACATCGCCATCATGTTGCCGAACGCGGCGATGGGCAGCGGGTGGATCGCCGCCTCCGTGCCACCCGCGACGACGACGTCGGCGCGGCCGGAGCGGATCATCTCGATGGCGTAGCCGATGGCCTCGGCGCCCGACGCGCAGGCGGAGACCGGCGTGTGCACGCCCGCCCGGGCGCCCACGAGCAGACCCACGTTGGCGGAGGGGCCGTTCGGCATCAGCATGGGGACGGTGTGCGGGGAGACGCGGCGAACGCCCTTCTCCTTCAGCACGTCGTACTGGTCGAGCAGGGTCGTCACGCCGCCGATGCCGGAGGCGATGACCGCACCGAGCCGGTCGGGGTCGACGGCACTGTCGTCGCCCGCCGTCGCGGTGAAACCTGCGTCGGCCCACGCCTCCTTCGCGGCGATCAGCGCGAACTGCGCCGATCGGTCCAGTCGGCGGGCCTGCGGCCGCGGGATGACCTCGGTCGGCTCCACGGCGATCTGAGCAGCGATGCGGACCGCCTGGTCGGCGGCCCACTCCTGCTCCAGGGGCTTGACGCCGGACCTGCCGGCGACCAGGCCCTCCCAGGTAGAGGCTGCGTCGCCACCCAGCGGTGTGGTTGCGCCGATACCGGTGACGACCACGGTGCGATTGGTCGAGCTCACGGGAATTCTTTCTCCAACGGATACGAGGATTCAGCGGCGCCACCGCCGGGTGGCGGGGCCAGGCTCGGGGCCTAGAGGATCAGCCCTGGTTCTTGAGGATGTAGTTGGTCGCGTCACCGACGGTCTTGAGGTTCTTGACGTCCTCGTCGGGGATCTTGACGTCGAAGCGCTCCTCGGCGGCGACGACGACCTCGACCATGGACAGCGAGTCGACGTCCAGGTCGTCGGTGAAGGACTTGTCCAGCTGGACGTCCTCAACCGGGATGCCGGCGATCTCGTTCACGATGTCGGCGAGACCGGCGACGATCTCTTCCTGAGTGGCGGCCATGTCAGGCGCTCCTTCGTAGTAATCCAGAGGGTGTGGCGTCCACCGCGTGAGCGGCAGGTGGTGCATTTCCCGTGCCGGACCGCATGATCCGGCACGGAGTGCCTAAGGGAGGGTAACGACCGTCGCGGCGTACACGAGACCCGCCCCGAAACCGATGACGAGCGCGGTGTCGCCGCTCTTCGCCTCTCCGGTCGCCAGAAGCCGCTCCATCGCGAGCGGAATCGAGGCGGCCGAGGTGTTGCCGGTGGTGCGTACGTCACGCGCGACCGTGACGTGCTCCGGCAGCTTGAGAGTCTTCACCATCGAGTCGATGATCCGCTCGTTGGCCTGGTGGGGAATGAAGACGTCCAGGTCGTCCGAGCTGATCCCGGCCGCGTCCAGCGCCTGCTGAGCGATCTTCGCCATCTCGAACACGGCCCAGCGGAACACCGCCTGGCCCTCCTGCGTGATCGCCGGGAACTTGGCGACCTCGCCGTCGCGGTAGTCGGTCCACGGCACGGTCTGCTTGATGGTGTCGGACTTGTCGCCCTCCGAGCCCCAGATGGTCGGGCCCATTCCGGGCTCCTGCGAGGGACCCACCACGACCGCGCCCGCGCCGTCCCCGAACAGGAAGGCCGTGGCCCGGTCCTCCAGGTCGGTCAGGTCGGACAGCCGCTCCACGCCGATGACGAGGACGTACTCCGCCGAGCCCTCGACGATCATGCCCTTGGCGAGGGTGAGGCCGTAGCCGAAGCCCGCGCAGCCGGCCGAGATGTCGAAGGCGGCGGCCTTGTCGGTGCCGAGCTTGTCGGCGATCTCGGTGGCGACGGCCGGAGTCTGCTTGAAGTGCGAGACGGTCGAGACGATCACCCCGCCGATCTGCTCGGCGGAGATCCCGGCGTCGGCGATCGCCTTGCCGGACGCCTCGATCGACATGGCGGCGACGGTCTCCTCGTCGTTCGCCCAGTGCCGGGTCTCGATGCCGGAGCGCGAGCGGATCCACTCGTCGGAGGAGTCGATCGTCTCGAGGATCACCTCGTTCGGCACGACCCGGGTGGGACGGTAGCCGCCCACACCGAGGATCCGCGCGTACGGGGCGCCCTTGCTGGGCTTGATCTTCGACATGCTCTCCAGGCTCCTTGTCAGGCGCCCGCCGCGTCAGCGGCAGGTGTGGCTGTCTCGGCGATGAGCTCGCGAGCGGCGTCGAGGTCGTCGGGGGTCTTCAGGGCCAGCGTCTTCACACCGGGCAGCGCACGCTTGGCGAGCCCGGTCAGCGTGCCGCCGGGGCACACCTCGATCAGGGCGGTCACGCCGAGCGCCTTGAAGGTCTCCATGCACAGGTCCCAGCGGACCGGGTTGGCGACCTGGCCGACGAGGCGCGCGACGATCTCCGCGCCCGTGTCGACGGCCCTGCCGTCCTTGTTGGAGACGTACGTGACCTTCGGGTCGGCGGGCGTCAGGGCCTCGGCGGCCTTCGCCAGCGCGTCGACCGCGGGGGCCATGTGGTGCGTGTGGAAGGCGCCGGCCACCTTGAGCGGGACGACCTTGCGGACACCCTCGGGCTTGTCCTCGTTCAGCACCGCGAGCTGCTCCAGCGTGCCCGCGGCCACGATCTGGCCGGCCCCGTTGACGTTCGCCGGGGTCAGACCGAGCTTCTCCAGGTGCGCGACGCTCACCTCGGGGTCGCCGCCGAGCAGCGCCGACATCCCGGTCTCGGTGACGGCGGCGGCCTCGGCCATCGCCAGGCCCCGCTTGCGTACGAGGGTCAGCGCGGCGGTGTCGTCCAGGACACCCGCGAAGGAGGCGGCGGTGATCTCGCCGACGCTGTGTCCGGCGACGGCGCCCGGCGACACGTCACCGAGCGCCGCGGCCGACAGGATTCCGGCCGCGACAAGGAGCGGCTGGGCGACGGCGGTGTCCCGGATCTCGTCCGCGTCGGCCTGCGTGCCGTAACGGGCGAGGTCCAGTCCGATGACGTCGGACCACGCGGCGACGCGGTCCGCGGCACCGGGGAGTTCGAGCCAGGGGGTCAGGAAGCCGGGCGTCTGGGCGCCCTGGCCGGGAGCGACGAGTACGAGCACTCTCACACTCTCTCTTGTGGACGGCCACGGCCGCCCGTGGGGACAAGGACGAAGAACAGGAGGGGGTTTTGTAGACCCCCGACAAAAGACTAGGTCTGAAGATCCCCGTCGACCAGACGCCCCAGGATCAGCGCGATCCGCAGCGTGAACGCCGACCGTACATCGGAAGGCGACCAGCCGGTGACGTCAGTCACACGTCGAAGCCGGTAGCGCACGGTGTTGGGGTGGACGAAGAGCATACGAGCGGCCCCTTCGAGACTGCTCGCCTGCTCGAGATAGACCGCGAGCGTCTCCAGGAGCGCCGAGCCGGCCTCCTCCAGCGGTCTGTAGATCTCCTCCACCAACTGCTCGCGCGCCGCGGGGTCACCCGCCATCGCGCGCTCCGGAAGCAGATCGTCCGCCAGCACCGGCCGCGGGGCGTCCTGCCAGGCAGAACACGCCTTCAGGCCGGCCGCGGCGGCCTGCGCGGACCGGGTCGCGGCCAGCAGGTCCGGTACGACGGGCCCCGCCACCACCGGCCCGGCGGCGAAGGGTCCGATCAGCGACTTGGCGACGGCGAGCGGATTGTCGCTGCCGCCCGCGATGACCACGAGCCGGGCCCCGAGCACCCCGGTCAGGACCTGGAGCTTGGCGTGCCGGGCGGCCCGCCGGATGGCCTCGACGGTCAACTCGCTGTCACCGTCGGGAGCCGTCCCCAGCACCACGCACACATGCTCGGGGGAGTTCCACCCGAGGGCGGCGGCCCGGCTGACGGCACCCTCGTCGGCCTCCCCGCTGAGTACGGCGTTCACGACGAGCGACTCCAGGCGCGCGTCCCAGGCGCCGCGTGCCTCGGCGGCCTGGGCGTAGACCTGGGCGGTGGCGAAGGCGATCTCGCGGGCGTACACGAGCAGCGCCTCGCGCAGCACGTTCTCGTCCCCGGGAGCCGCCACCTCGTCGATGGCCGACTCCATGACCTCGATCGTGGTGCGCACCATCTCGACGGTCTGCCGCAGGGTGATGGCCCTGGTCAACTCGCGGGGCGCGGTGCCGAAGACGTCGGTGGAGATGGCCTGGGGGGCGTCCGGGTGCCGGAACCACTCGGTGAAGGCGGCGATACCGGCCTGGGCGACGAGCCCGATCCAGGAACGGTTCTCCGGCGGCATCGCCCGGTACCACGACAGCGTCTCGTCCATGCGCTGGATGGCCTGCGCGGCGAGACGCCCGGACCACTTCTCCAGCCGCTTCAGGGTTGCGGGGTGCGGGTGGGCATCGGGCGCGGCGGGATCGCCGGCGTGGGTTTCGGGTTCGGGCACGGGACAAGACTGCCTTATCCGGACGGGAGTACGCGTCCCCGGGTACCGGGTGAGGACTACGGTGGTGTCGTGATGGACGTACGGCGCGCCACGGAGCGCTACCGAGGCGGCGACCCGGAGGCCGGAATCGAGTCGCTCCACGCCTTCTCCTTCGGCCCGCACTACGACCCCGACAACCTCCGCCTCGGCGCGCTGATCGCCTGCAACGAGGAGCGGCTCGCCCCCGGCGCCGGTTTCGACGAGCACCCGCACAGCCACACCGAGATCGTCACGTGGGTCGTCGAGGGCGAACTGACCCACCGCGACTCCACGGGCCACGAGACGGTCGTACGCGCCGGTGACGTCCAGCACCTGACCGCGGCGGCGGGCGTCCGGCACGTGGAGCGCAACGACGGCCCGGGCCCCCTCACCTTCGTCCAGATGTGGCTGGCCCCGCTGGAGCCGGGCGGTGACCCGTCGTACGAGATCGTCCACGGCATCGCGGACTCCACGCCGTACGCCGTCCCCGAGGCGGGCGCGATGCTCCACGTACGGCGCCTGGGGGCGGGGGAGCGGACGGCGGTACCGGACGGGTCGTACGCGTACGTGCATGTCGTACGCGGCGAAGTGACCCTGCACGGCCAGGAGTTGGGTCCGGGCGACGCGGCGCGGATCACGGACGCGAAGGATCTGGAGGCGGTGGGGGTGACGGGGGCGGAACTGCTGGTCTGGGAGCTGACGCTCTGACCGGCGTACGGGCCGTTGTTCTCGACCGACCGAGTCGGGTGGTGGGTGGGCGAAGGTCCGGGGGTTCCAGGGGGCGGAGCCCCCCTGGGGACGGGACGGGAAGGGGCGGCGGGGGCGAAAGAAGCTCAGCCCCGCAACTCCGCCAGCACCGCGTCCGTGAACACCGGCCACGCCTCGACGGCCCAGGGCCCGAACGCACGATCCGTCAGCGCCACACAGGCCACCCCCGCATCCGGGTCGATCCACAGGAACGTGCCGGACTGCCCGAAGTGCCCGAAGGTCCGCGGCGAGGACGAAGCGCCCGTCCAGTGCGGCGACTTGCCGTCGCGAATCTCGAAGCCGAGCCCCCAGTCGTTCGGGTTCCGGTGGCCGTACCCCGGCAGCACGCCCTTCGTGCCCGGGTACTGGACCGTCATCGCCTCGGCGACCGTGCGGGGATCCAGCAGCCGCGGCGCCTGGACCTCCGCCGCGAACCGCACGAGGTCGTCCACGGTGGAGACGCCGTCCTTGGCCGGGGAGCCGTCCAGAGTCGTCGAGGTCATCCCCAGCGGCTCCAGCACCGCCTGGCGCAGGTACTCGGCGAACGGGATCTCCGTGGCCTTGGCGATGTGGTCCCCGAGCTGCTCGAACCCGGCGTTGGAGTACAGCCGCCGTTCCCCGGGCGGGGCGGTCACCCGGTGCTCGTCGAAGGCCAGCCCCGAGGTGTGCGCGAGCAGATGACGGACCGTGGCCCCGGGAGGCCCGGCCGGTTCGTCGAGCTCGATCGCCCCCTCCTCGTACGCGACGAGGGCGGCGTACGCGGCGAGCGGCTTGGTGACCGAGGCCAGCGGGAAACGCCGCTCGACCGGGCCGTGGGCACCCAGCAGGGTCCCGTCCGCCCGTACGACGGCTGCCGCGGCGGTGGGAACCGGCCAGTTCTCGATCAGGGCGAGACTCTGCAAGGACATGCGGTCGAGCCTAAGCGGCTCAGAGCCTCAGCCCCATCGCGGGGTCCGGCTTGCGGACGAAGCCGAGGGCGGCGTACAGCGGCTCGGCCTCCTCGGACGCGGTCAGCAGGACCTGGCCGGCGCCCCGCTCACGGAACCAGGCGAGCAGTTCCTCCATGCACGCCCGCGCGTACCCGCGACGGCGGGCGTCCGGGTCGGTGGCGACGCTGAAGACGTACCCGCCGATCCCGCGCGGGTTGCCCGCCTTGCCGATCCGGTAGTCGATGGTCCCGGCAACCAGCGCCGCCAGCGCGCCCGGCCGCTCGGGATGGTCGACGACGAAGGCCGCGAAGTCCCCGTCGGGCTCGGCCAGCCGGGCACGCAGCGCGGGCAGGCCCTCCGCGTGCCATTGGGTGTCCCCGGCGTCCGGCCCGGACAGCGAGTCGATCATCACCTGGCGCAGACGCAGAACCTCCCCCGCGTCCTCGGTCGTGGCACGACGTACAAGACTCATGCCCCGCACGCTAGCCAGCCGTCCCGTGCGGCGTCCTGCCGATTTCTTACCGGTACGGCTTGCTTCGAGTGCACTCCAAGGCCATAGCGTTGAGGCCATGACGGTGATGGAGACCACGGGTACCAGGACCGACAGCTGTGCCGCCCCGGAGCACCAGCCCGGTCGACGTCCGGACGGCCAGGACAGCTACACGATCAGCGAGGTGGTCGCGATCACCGGCCTGACCGCGCACACCCTGCGCTGGTACGAGCGCATCGGCCTGATGCCGCACATCGACCGCTCGCACACCGGCCAGCGCCGCTACTGCAACCGCGACCTGGACTGGCTCGACCTCGTCGGCAAGCTCCGGCTGACCGGTATGCCGGTGGCGGACATGGTGCGCTACGCGGAACTGGTCCGCGAGGGCGACCACACCTACGGCGACCGCTTCGAGCTGCTGAAGGAGACCCGCGAGGACGTCCTCGCCCGGATCGCGGAACTCCAGGACACGCTCGCGGTCCTCGACCGGAAGATCAATTTCTACGCGGACGCCGGGCGGGCCCTGGCGTCGGAGAGGTCCTGATGACGGACGGCAAGATTCCCGCGGCACGGCTCGGCGACGACGGCCCCGAGGTCGGTGTACAAGGCCTCGGCTGCATGGGCATGAGCTTCGCGTACGGCCCCACGGACGCCGGCGAGTCGCGGGCCACGCTGGAGCGTGCCCTGGAGCTCGGCGTCACCCTGTACGACACGGCGGACGCGTACGGCGCGGGGGAGAACGAGAAGTTCCTCTCCCCCTTCTTCAAGGCACACCGCGACGAGGTGGTCATCGCCACCAAGTTCGCCCTGGCGATCCCCCCGGACGACCCGACCCGGCGCATCATCCGCAACGACCGGCCCTACATCCGTCAGGCCGTCGAGGCGAGCCTCGAGCGCCTCGACGTCGACGTGATCGACCTCTACTACATGCACCGGCGCGACGTGAACGTGCCGATCGAGGACACCGTCGCCGCCATGGCCGAGCTGGTGCGCGAGGGCAAGGTCAAGCACCTCGGCCTGAGCGAGGTCACGGCCGACGAACTGCGCGCCGCGCAGGCCGTCCACCCGATCGCCGCCGTGCAGTCCGAGTGGTCCCTGTTCAGCCGGGACATCGAGGCGAACGTGGTGGCGGCGGCCCGTGAGCTGGGCGTGGCCCTGGTGCCGTACTCCCCGCTCGGTCGCGGCTTCCTCACCGGCTCCTTCGCCGACGCCGACAAGGACCTCACCGCCGACGACTTCCGCCGCCAGCAGCCCCGCTTCACCGGCGAGAACGCCGCCGCCAACGCGGCCCTGCTGGAGCCGGTCCGCTCGCTGGCCGAGGCTCACGGGGTGTCGCCGGGTCAGATAGCCCTGGCCTGGGTCCAGCAGCAGGCCTCGGTGCACGGCCTCCCGGTGATCCCGATCCCGGGCACCCGCAAGGCCGGCCGGATCGAGGAGAACACGGCGGCGACGAGGATCGAGCTGACGAAGGAGGAGCTGGCGCTCCTGGAGCCGATCGCGGCGAAGGTGGCCGGAGACCGCTACGCGGACATGACGTTCACCTCTGCTGGCAGGGAGTAGAGCAACGCCCCAAGGGGCGCGGGGAACTGCGCGGCCAGCCACATCCGGCCCGCACCCGACAACGAACCCTCAAAGCTCAGCCAACAACTCGGCCTTCTTCACCGAGAACTCCTCGTCCGTCACCAGCCCCGCCTGATGCAGTTCCCCAAGGTGCCGAATCCGCTCGGCGATGTCGGCGGGGTCCCGGCGCGGCATGGCCGCCGTCGGGACCGCCGGCACCGCGGAGCGCTTCCGGACCGCCGCCAGTACCGCCGCGGCGAACGGCAACGACTCGTGGACGGGCCCGTATCCGAGCCCGAACACCACGGCGGCGGGATCCTGGTCGGCCGGCATCGGGGGAGCCTCCCCGCGCAGCAGCCGCAGATGCCCCTCGAACACCTCCGGTGACCGCCACTGAACCCCGGTCAGCTCGGACACCGGGAAACTCTGGTCGCCGGCCTTCCACTTCGCCGACGACGCCCCGGTCCAGAACCACCGGAAGTGCACGGTCCGGCCGTCGAAGGACGCCTTCCCGTCGTACGCCTTGAACTGCAGCGGCACTTCGGGAGCCGGCACCAGGAACCCGTCGGTCGGCCCTGCGTCCTGCTTCAGCTGCGCACGCAGCTCGTCGGCGTAGTACTCGGCGAGCGTCTCCTTCTCGGCGGGCAGCACCAGCCGGTACGGATCGCACCCCTCCTTGAGCTGCCCCTCGGCCACCTCCATCAACGGATCGGCCCCGGGGCGCGGTTCGGCGCGCAGTACCACCGTCCCGCGTCTGCCGGGCGTGAGCGTCACCCCGGCGAGCGCGTCGAGAGGGACACGTCGTTCCCCCAGCGCCTGGAAGAGCTTGGGTGTTCGAATCCCCCGTTCGTAGCGGATGAGCATGGAGTCGGACTCGAACTCCCAGGCGGCATGAAATCCGGCCAGTACGTCACCCATGCGGCTCATCGTATGCGGCACGAGCTCCTTCGTCCCCTCCCCGCGCAAACCGCGATTCCTTCTTCTCTACGCGCGTCCGGCCGACGCCGTCGCGGACAAACCCGTCCGGCAGGCTTCGGTATCGCCCGCGCAGTGCACCGAGCGGTATGCGCCAATGCCGATCTCGGCGAAGTTCAGCAGGCTCTCCGTGCCCGGTTCGAAATATCCGCTGTGCCCGTCCGCGCCCCGCGCCGACAGCACGCGTGCGCCGAACGCGGCGGACATCGGGTCCGCCCCGTGACCGAGCCCTCCGACCTCCAGGTACGGCACGTCCTGCACCCAGTCCTCGGCGTCCCGCATCGCCCACACCTGCGCGGAGGTGCGCAGGTGGGACGCCTTCGCGACCCGCATCCCGGGGCTGCCGGCCACCGCTATGTCGGCGACCCGGTCCGGCAGCGTGTGCGCGGCGAGGCCGCACACCACGGAGCCGTAGCTGTGGCAGAAGAGGGAGACGGGGGTGGACCCGGGCAGGGCGCGCACCAGCGCGTTCAGCCGGATCGCGCCGTCCGCCGCGCGCATCGCGGTGGCCGAGTCGATGCCGAGTCCGCTGGGCGCGGTGTAGTCGGCCCAGGCGATGACGGCCGTGCGTGTCGACGGGCTCGCCGTGCGCTCGGCCTTGTACAGGGCGGTGGCCATGCCGACCGGCGCGGAGTACTGGCGGGAGGTCCGCTGGAAGGTGAGCAGGTCGGTGTCGACGCCGGGGACGACGACCGAGACCCGCTCCGCCTTCTTCAGGTTGCCGAAGACCTCGGCGACCCGGCCGGAGCCGTCGGGGTTGAAGGCGAGGATGTGGCGGTCCTTGCTCATCAGCGAGACGTAGCGGTGCATGCGCCGCCCGGCTTCCCGCTGCCCGTCCGGGGTGAGCCGTACGTCGTGCATGCGTTTCAGCTCGACCTTGCGGGCCTGCCCGAGGGCGATGCGGTTGGCGCGGTAGCGCAGCTCGACGGGGGCGCCGTTCATGTTGCCGACGGCAAGCGGATAGCGCCGGGCGAGGCTCGCGCGCTGCTGCGGGGTGAGCGAGGCGAAGAACCGGGCGAGACGGTGGGGGGACGTCTCCTGCGGGTCCGGGAGCCGGTGCCCGGCGACGCGGCCGTGCTCCCACTCCGAGAGCGAGGTCTGCAGCGCGGTGGAGCTTCGCTGGCTGCGCAGTGCGGTCCAGCCGGTGGTGGCCAGCATCACGAACACCACGGCCAGCGCGAGCAGTGCGCGCCAGACGTTCAGTTGCGGCGAGGTGTCGAAGGAAGTCACTGAAAGGACACACTAGGAGAACGACTGGGTCTCGCGTTAACCAAGTGGCGTGAATCACGTTTGGACAAAGAGGGCTCTTCGGGGCATAGTGCGGGCGCCTTCAGGCCGTTCGCCAGTTTCCGGTCAGTGCGGGGCCCACCTGTTCGAGGTACGCGACCGTCAACGACCGCATCGCGTCGAGGCTGAGGTCCTCGCCGGTGCTCCACTGCCGTTCCGTCACCCGGATCACCCCGCTGAAGACGGCCACCGTCAGCCGGGGGCGCGGGTCGGTGTCCACGTCGAGGCCCTCGCGCTCGGCCAGCACCCGCGCGATGGTCTCCTCGGCCTCCGCGGAGCGACGCAGATGGGCGGCGAGCAGGACGGGCGTCGACTCGATCACCCGGTACATGCGCAGATGCAGCTCCACCGGTACGACGGACTCGACGATCTCGTTGAGCGTGTCCCAGCCCTCCAGGACCGCCTGCCGCAGCGCTTCCATCGGAGCCTCGTGCGCCGGACGCTCGCGCACCGACTCGACGAAGCGTTCCACCGTCATCTCCTGGACGGCGAGCGCGGCTTCCTCCTTGTTCGCGAAGTAGCGGAAGAAGGTGCGCTGCGAGACGTCGACCGCCTCGGTGATGTCGTCGACCGTCGTCTGCTCGTAGCCGCGGCCGGTGAACAGTTCGTGGGCGGCCCGGATCAGCGCGTCGCGGGTGCGCTGCTTCTTGCGCTCGCGCAGTCCCGGCCGTGACGCCGTGGTCATGGGCCACTCCTCGTGGATAACAATCACTGTCCTGACAGTTACCGACTTGTGAATTGGTTTGTCAATTGTCAGCGGCTGTCATTAGCCTCGCACGCATGACTAGTCAGACCACCATCGACGCGACGGGGCCGGGGGACAAGGCGCCAACACCCCCGTCGGACCGGTCGCCTGCCAGCGGGCTGCGCGGCCACCCCTGGTTCACCCTCATAACCGTGGCCGTCGGGGTCATGATGGTGGCCCTGGACGGCACCATCGTGGCCATCGCCAACCCGGCCATCCAGTCGGATCTGAAGGCGAGCTTCGCCGACGTCCAGTGGATCACCAACGGCTACTTCCTCGCCCTCGCGGTCTGCCTCATCACCGCGGGCAAGCTCGGTGACCGCTTCGGCCACCGCCAGACCTTCCTGATCGGCGTGGTCGGCTTCGCCGCCGCCTCGGGCGCGATCGGCATGTCCGACAGCATCGCGCTGGTCATCACCTTCCGGGTCCTGCAGGGCCTGTTCGGCGCCCTGCTGATGCCGGCCGCGCTCGGCCTGCTGCGCGCGACCTTCCCGGCCGAGAAGCTCAACATGGCCATCGGCATCTGGGGCATGGTCATCGGCGCCTCCACCGCGGGCGGCCCGATCCTCGGCGGCGTCCTGGTCGAGCACGTCAACTGGCAGTCGGTGTTCTTCATCAACGTGCCGGTCGGCATCCTCGCCGTCGCCCTCGGCGTGGTGATGCTGGTCGACCACCGTGCCGAGAACGCCCCGCGCTCCTTCGACATCCTGGGCATCGCCCTGCTGTCGGCGGCCATGTTCTGCCTGGTGTGGGCGCTCATCAAGGCCCCGGAATGGGGCTGGGGTTCCGGCACGACCTGGACCTTCCTCCTCGCCGCCGTCGTCGGCTTCGCGCTCTTCGCCTTCTGGGAGACGAAGGTCAAGGAGCCGCTGATCCCGCTGGCGCTGTTCCGCTCGGTCCCGCTGTCGGCGGGTGTCGTCCTCATGGTCCTCATGGCGATAGCCTTCATGGGCGGCCTGTTCTTCGTCACCTTCTATCTGCAGAACGTGCACGGTATGGGCCCGATCGACGCGGGTCTGCACCTGCTTCCGCTCACCGGGATGATGATCGTCGGCTCCCCGCTGGCGGGCGCGATGATTACCAAGCTGGGCCCGCGCGTCCCGCTGGCCGGCGGCATGGCCGCCGTGGCGATCGCCATGTTCGGGATGTCCACGCTGGAGACGGACACCGGCAGCGCCGTCATGTCCCTCTGGTTCGCCCTGCTGGGCCTCGGACTCGCGCCCGTCATGGTCGGCGCCACCGAAGTCATCGTCGGCAACGCCCCGATGGAGCTCTCCGGTGTCGCCGGCGGACTCCAGCAGGCGGCGATGCAGATCGGCGGCAGCCTCGGTACCGCCGTCCTCGGCGCCGTGATGGCCTCCAAGGTGGACAGCGACCTCGCGGGCAACTGGAAGGACGCGGGGCTCCCGGAGCTCACGCCGACCCAGCTCGACCAGGCCGCGGAAGCGGTCCAGGTCGGCGTCCCCCCGGTCGCCAAGGGCACGCCGGAGGCGATCGCCACGAAGATCGCCGACGTGGCGCACGACACCTTCATCTCCGGCATGAGCCTGGCGTCCCTGGTCGCCGCCGGAGTCGCCGTCGTCGCCGTCCTGGTCGCCCTGCTCACCAAGCGAGGTCAGAACGCGGAGGCGGGCGCGGGCGTCGGACACATCTGACGAACCCCGCGAGAAATACTGCAAGTTCCCCTATCAGGGTGACAACGCTAAAGATTCCTCGCACCCGGTACGCGCCGCGGGCCACAGTGGGTCTGGCCCTCCGTACGGCATGTTCCCCAGGCAAGTTCGGGACGTTCGTACGACGAACGAGGGCGACCGGATCTGCGGCGCGCTGCCGGAGGGGGGCGGCGCGCCGCAAGGCCGGAGTCGAACCGGCAGCAGGCGAGGGGGATTAGGAACCCAGCCTGGGGTACCCGCTTCAACGAACCCGAGAACGACCCGAATTCACCGAGGGGTTCTGGGAGTTGATGATGGCGGGCTTCGGACAAGGAACGCGCAGGCACCCCCGTTCACGTAGCCGGACGTGGTCACGGAGCGGGACGGATCGCGCGACGCTCGGAATCATCGGAGTCATCTGCGCGATCGCCGGATTCTTCGTGCTGGGGATCATCCTCGGCCCCGTCGCGATCGTCTGCGGCTGGCTCGCCATGGGCCGCAGCTGGGCGGGCAGTCGCCCCGTCCCGGCCCTGGTCGCCCTCGTACTGGGCGCCATCGACACGCTCCTGGCCGTCATCTGGCTGGCGGGAGCGGCAACCCCGGGCAGCGGGATGTTCTGACCCGGGGCGAGTGAGGGAAGGGCCCCCGGTGGGACGACCGGGGGCCCGCCTTCATGTCCGGCCCGGCTCAGGGCCGAAGTGACCGCTCGCGCACGGTCGCAGGGCCGAAGTGACCGCTCGCGCACCGGCTCAGGGCCGAAGCGACCGCTCCCGCAACACCGCAACCTCGTCCCGCAACGCCCGCACCTCGTCGGTCAGCGTCCGGATCGCCTCGGTCTGCCGCCGCTCCTCCACGTCGTCCTTCTCGAACCGCGCGATGAACCACGCGGCGATGTTCGCGGTCACCACACCCAACAGCGCGATGCCGGACAGCATCAGTCCCACGGCGATCATCCGGCCCAGCCCGGTGGTCGGCGCGTGGTCCCCGTACCCGACGGTCGTCATCGTCGTGAACGACCACCACACCGCGTCACCCAGCGTCCTGATGTTCCCGTCCGCCGACTCCCGTTCCACCGACAGCACGGCCAGCGACCCGAACATCAGCAGGCCGACCACAGCCCCGGCGACATACGTCGTCAGCCGGATCTGCGAGGCCATCCGCGCCCGCCGCTGCACCAGCAGCAGCGTCGACACCAGCCGCAGCAGTCGCAGCGGCTGGAGCAGCGGCAGCGCCACCGCACACAGGTCCAGCCAGTGCCTCCGTACGAACTGCCGGCGATCCTCGGCGAGGACCAGCCGTACGAGGTAGTCGACGGCGAACGCCCCCCACACCACCCACTCGACCGCCGTGCACGCGAAGGTCAGCGACCGGCTCGCCGGGTCGACCACGATGGGCACGGCATAGGCGATGGCGAACACCACCGCGAGCGCGAGCAGGGGTCGCTGGGTGCGCCGTTCCCAACGCACCTGCGCCGGTTGTTCCTTCATGACGGCATCGTAAAGAAGTGGTAAGGGCGGTGGGGACACGGGCCCCACCGCCCTTCAGCCGTGCACGCCGCGCAGTGCTACGCGTCGCCGCCCGCGGCCCCCGGGTCCGCCGCCGAGACGTCGAGGAGCTGGTACCGGTCGATGGCCTGCTTCAGAGCCGACCGGTCGACCTTGCCCTCCTTGGCCAGCTCGGTCAGCACGCCCACCACGATCGACTGCGCGTCGATGTGGAAGTGCCGGCGGGCCGCCCCGCGGGTGTCGGCGAAGCCGAAGCCGTCGGCGCCCAGCGACTGGTACGTCCCCGGCACCCACCGCGCGATCTGGTCCGGAACCGACCGCATCCAGTCGGACACGGCCACGAACGGCCCCTCCGCGCCGGACAGCTTCCGCGTCACGTACGGCACCCGCTGCTCCTCCTCGGGGTGCAGCAGGTTGTGCTCCTCGCACCGCACGGCCTCGCGCCGCAGCTCGTTCCAGGAGGTCGCCGACCAGACGTCGGCCTTCACGTTCCACTCCTCGGCGAGGATCTTCTGCGCCTCGACCGCCCAGGGCACGGCCACACCGGACGCCATGATCTGCGCCGGGATGGATCCCGCGGTGCCCGCCGCGAAGCGGTGGATGCCCTTGACGATGCCCTCGACGTCCACGTTCTCGGGCTCGGCCGGGTGCTGGATCGGCTCGTTGTAGACGGTGAGGTAGTAGAAGACGTCCTCACCCACCTTGCCGTCGGCGGTCTCGCCGTACATCCGGCGCAGACCGTCCTGCACGATGTGCGCGATCTCGAAGCCGTAGGCCGGGTCGTACGCCACGCAGCCCGGGTTGGTCGAGGCGAGCAGCTGCGAGTGGCCGTCCGCGTGCTGGAGGCCCTCACCGGTCAGGGTCGTACGGCCGGCGGTCGCGCCCAGGACGAAACCGCGTGCCAGCTGGTCGGACATCTGCCAGAACTGGTCGCCGGTGCGCTGGAAACCGAACATCGAGTAGAAGACGTACACCGGGATGAGCGGCTCGCCGTGCGTGGCGTACGACGAACCCGCGGCGATCAGCGAGGCCGTGCAGCCCGCCTCGGAGATGCCGTCGTGCAGCATCTGCCCGGTCGGCGACTCCTTGTACGCGAGGAGCAGGTCCCGGTCCACGGCCTCGTACTGCTGGCCGAGCGGGTTGTAGATCTTCGCACTCGGGAAGAACGAGTCCATGCCGAAGGTGCGGTACTCGTCCGGCGCGATCAGCACGAACCGCTTGCCGATCTCCTTGTCCCGCATGAGGTCCTTGAGGAGACGGACGAAGGCCATGGTCGTCGCGATGGACTGCTGGCCCGAGCCCTTCTTCACGGTCGCGTACGTCTTGTCGTCCGGCAGCGCGAGCGGCTGCGAGCGCACGACGCGCGTCGGGACGTAACCGCCGAGCGAGTTGCGGCGGTCGTGCATGTACTGGATCTCCTCCGAGTCCCGGCCCGGGTGGAAGTAGGGCGGCAGGCCCGACTCCAGTTCCTTGTCGGAGATCGGCAGGTGCAGCCGGTCGCGGAAGCCCTTGAGGTCGGCGACCGTCAGCTTCTTCATCTGGTGCGTGGCGTTGCGGCCCTCGAAGTTCGGGCCCAGCGTCCAGCCCTTGATCGTCTTGGCGAGGATCACGGTCGGCTGGCCCTTGTGCTCCACGGCCGCCTTGTACGCCGCGAAGATCTTCCGGTGGTCGTGACCGCCGCGCCCGAGGTGCAGGATCTGGTCGTCGGTCATGTTCTCGACCATCGCGCGCAGCCGGTGGTCGTCCCCGAAGAAGTGGTCGCGGATGTACGCGCCCGTCTCGGTGGCGTACGTCTGGAACTGCCCGTCCGGCGTGGTGTTCATCTTGTTGACCAGCACGCCGTCGCGGTCCTGCGCCAGCAGCGGGTCCCAGGTGCGGTCCCACACCAGCTTGATCACGTTCCAGCCGGCGCCCCGGAAGATCGACTCCAGCTCCTGGATGATCTTGCCGTTGCCGCGCACCGGGCCGTCGAGCCGCTGGAGGTTGCAGTTGACGACGAAGGTGAGGTTGTCCAGGCCTTCACGGGCGGCGATGGACAACTGGCCGAGCGACTCGGGCTCGTCCATCTCGCCGTCCCCGAGGAACGCCCAGACGTGCGACTTCGAGGTGTCCGCGATCTCGCGCGCGTGCAGATAGCGGTTCATCCGGGCCTGGTAGATCGCGCCGATCGGGCCGAGGCCCATCGACACGGTCGGGAACTCCCAGAAGTCCGGCATCAGCCGCGGGTGCGGGTAGCTGGACAGGCCGTAGGGCGCCTTCGACTTCTCCTGGCGGAACGCGTCCAGGTTCTGGTCGCTGAGGCGGTCCAGCAGGAACGCGCGGGCGTAGATGCCCGGCGATGCGTGGCCCTGGAAGAAGACCTGGTCGCCGCCGTCGCCCTCGTCCTTGCCGCGGAAGAAGTGGTTGAAGCCGACATCGTAGAGCGAGGCCGAGGAGGCGAAGGTGGCGATGTGGCCGCCGACGCCGATGCCGGGCCGCTGGGCGCGCGAGACCATGACCGCGGCGTTCCACCGGGTCGCGTTCAGGATCCGGCGTTCGATCTCCTCGTTGCCCGGGAAGAACGGCTCGGCCCTGGTGGGGATGGTGTTGACGTAGTCCGTGCTGCGCATCTCGGGCACGGCCACGCGCTTCTCGCGGGCGCGCTCGATGAGCCGGAGCATCAGGTAGCGGGCCCGCTCCCGGCCGCGCTCGTCCACGGCGGCGTCGAGGGAGTCGAGCCACTCCTGGGTTTCCTCGGGGTCGAAGTCAGGAACCTGACTCGGAAGGCCGCCAATGATGATCGGATTGCGATCGGATCCGGAAGCCACGCTGTTCCTTACCTGTCAGAGGGCTGCTTTGCGAGGGTTTCCTCGGGGTTTTCGTATGCCTGCACCGATCCCCATCGTGTACCTCGCCGTCGCAAACGTCATCTCTACTGTGAGGTAATCAAGGCTTCGGACGCACGGGCGCCCCCAGGTGGGGTTCCCAAACGCACAAACAGGGCAGAAAGGTGTGTGCTGCGTCACTCGGACTCGGGACGGTGTGCCGCGGGTTGCGGCGACACGGCCGGTATCGTCACCGTTTCGGCGGTCTGAACGGCCGGGTACTTGCGCGATCCGCCCCGCCCGTGTGGACTACGGCCAATGCTTCGCGCACGCGCGTGGCTGAGACTCCCCCAAGCCCTTGAAGGGCTCGGGGGGACCCCCATCCAAGAACATGATCAGGAGGCAACCCGTGAGCGCGACCGCGGACCACGCGGAGGAGCGGACGAACCCTGCCGTCAGGCTGGGGTTCCAGCCCGAGCAGGTGGTCCAGGAGATCGGCTACGACGACGACGTAGACCAGGAACTCCGCGAGGCCATTGAGGAAGTCATCGGCACAGACCTCGTGGACGAGGAATACGACGACGTCGCCGACGCCGTTGTGCTGTGGTTCCGCGACGAGGACGGCGACCTGACCGATGTACTGGTGGATGCCATCACGTACATCGAAGAGGGCGGTTCGATCCTGCTGCTGACCCCGAAGACCGGCCGGGACGGCTACGTGGAGCCGAGCGACATCTCTGAAGCCGCGACCACGGCAGGGCTGTCCGCGTCCAAGAGCGTCAGCGTCGGCAAGGACTGGAGTGGCAGCCGGCTGGTGACGCCGAAGGCCGCCAAGTCCAAGAAGTAGCCCGCAGCGCCGGACGGGCTGGGCTCAGCTCGGCAGTGGCCGAGACCCCCAGCCCGTCCGAAGGCCCTCGGTGATCGCTGCGTAGGGTGTTCTCACCCGAACAGCCCACGAAGGGACATCCGAGGCGATGGCGATCCAGGTCGGCGACAAGGCCCCCGACTTCGAGCTCAAGGACAACCACGGCGCGACCGTGAAGCTGTCCGACTTCCGCGGCAGCAAGAACGTCGTGCTGCTCTTCTATCCCTTCGCCTTCACCGGCGTGTGCACCGGCGAGCTGTGCGAGCTGCGCGACCACCTGCCGCAGTTCGCCGACCGCGACACCCAGCTGCTCGCCGTCTCGAACGACTCCATCCACACCCTGCGCGTCTTCGCCGAGCAGGAGGGCCTGGACTACCCGCTGCTCAGCGACTTCTGGCCGCACGGCGAGGTCTCCCGCGCGTACGGCGTCTTCGCCGAGGACAAGGGCTGCGCGGTGCGCGGCACCTTCGTCATCGACAAGGAGGGCGTCGTGCGCTGGACCGTCGTCAACGCCCTGCCGGACGCGCGTGACCTGAACGAGTACGTCAAGGCGCTCGACACCCTGTGATTCTTCGGTTCCAAGCCATGCGTGGTGCGGGAACCCGTCACTAGGATCGACTCGTTGATCCGACATCGAACGCACGGCGGGGCTCCCCGCCCCTGGACACCAATGGAGGACTCGTGGGAGTCAGCCTCAGCAAGGGCGGCAACGTATCTCTGAGCAAGGAGGCTCCTGGCCTGACCGCGGTCATCGTCGGTCTCGGGTGGGACATCCGCACCACCACCGGCACCGACTTCGACCTGGACGCCAGCGCACTGCTGCTGGAGGCATCCGGCAAGGTCTCCAGCGACGCGAACTTCATCTTCTTCAACAACCTCAAGAGCCCGGACGGCTCGGTCGAGCACACCGGCGACAACCTCACCGGTGAGGGCGAGGGTGACGACGAGCAGATCAAGGTCAACCTCGCCGCCGTCCCGGCCGACGTCGAAAAGATCACCTTCCCGGTGTCGATCTACGACGCCGAGAACCGCCAGCAGTCCTTCGGCCAGGTGCGCAACGCGTTCATCCGCGTGGTGAACCAGGCCGGCGGCGCCGAGATCGCCCGGTACGACCTCTCCGAGGACGCCTCCACCGAGACCGCCATGGTCTTCGGCGAGCTCTACCGCCACGGCGCGGAGTGGAAGTTCCGCGCCATCGGCCAGGGCTACGCCTCGGGCCTGCGCGGCATCGCACAGGACTTCGGCGTCAACGTCTGATCGGACCTCGGGTCTCATCGTCCGGCGCCGCACCGTTTGCGTGCGGCGCCGAACGTGCAGGACAAGCAGAGAAGAACTCTCGGGGAGGGACCAGCATCATGGGCGTCACGCTCGCCAAGGGAGGCAATGTCTCCTTGTCCAAGGCCGCACCCAACCTCACTCAGGTGATGGTCGGGCTCGGCTGGGACGCGCGCTCCACCACCGGCGCGCCCTTCGACCTCGACGCCAGCGCGCTGATGTGCAACAACGGGCGGGTGCTGGGCGACGAGTGGTTCGTCTTCTACAACCAGCTCAAGAGCCCGGACGGCTCGGTCGAGCACACCGGCGACAACCTCACCGGTGAGGGCGAGGGCGACGACGAGTCGCTGCTGATCGACCTCTCCAAGGTGCCCGCCAACGTCGACAAGATCGTCTTCCCGGTCTCGATCCACGACGCGGACAACCGCGGCCAGACCTTCGGCCAGGTCAGCAACGCCTTCATCCGCGTGGTCAATCAGGCGGACGGACAGGAACTCGCCCGCTACGACCTCTCCGAGGACGCCTCCACCGAGACCGCGATGATCTTCGGTGAGGTCTACCGGCACCAGGGCGAATGGAAGTTCAGGGCGGTGGGGCAGGGGTACGCGTCGGGCTTGCGGGGCATCGCTCTAGACTTCGGAGTCAATGTTTCGTAAAGCCGAGTACGGCGCGGTAATGACCCGTACTTACAGGATTGGGTAGCCAGTGGTTCTGAAAACCTTCGGCTGGTCGTTCGCGGTCACCGCGCTCGGCCTCGTCGCGGCGGTCTTCTACGGGGGGTGGACCGCTTTCGGTGTTGTGGCGATCCTCTCCATCCTCGAGATCTCGCTGTCCTTCGACAACGCAGTGGTCAACGCCGGAATCCTGAAGAAGATGAGCGCCTTCTGGCAGAAGATCTTCCTCACCATCGGCGTGCTCATCGCCGTGTTCGGCATGCGACTGGTCTTCCCCGTCGTCATCGTCGCCGTCAGTGCCTCGATGGGCCCGATCGAGGCCGTCGACCTCGCCCTCACCGACAAGGACCGCTACGAGCAGCTGGTGACCGACGCTCACCCGTCGATCGCCGCCTTCGGTGGCATGTTCCTGCTGATGATCTTCCTCGACTTCATCTTCGAGGACCGGGACATCAAGTGGCTGGGCTGGCTGGAGCGGCCGCTCGCCAAGCTCGGCAAGATCGACATGCTGTCGGTCTGCATCGCCCTGATCGTGCTGCTGATCTCCGCGATGACCTTCGCGGCCAACGCCCACCAGCACGGCGGCACACACGCCGACAAGGCGGAGACGGTCCTCCTGTCCGGTGTCGGCGGCCTCATCACCTACATGATCGTCGGCGGTCTCTCCGGCTTCTTCGAGGACAGGCTCGAAGAGCAGGAGGAGCGCGAGCACGAGGAGGAGGAAGCCGCCGAACGCCAGGGCAAGCCCCGCTCGGCGGTCGTCATGGCCGGCAAGGCCGCGTTCTTCATGTTCCTCTACCTCGAGGTCCTGGACGCGTCCTTCTCCTTCGACGGCGTGATCGGCGCCTTCGCCATCACCAACGACATCGTCCTGATGGCGCTGGGCCTCGGCATCGGCGCGATGTACGTCCGGTCGCTGACCGTGTACCTCGTCCGGCAGGGCACCCTCGACGACTACGTCTACCTGGAGCACGGCGCGCACTACGCGATCGGCGCCCTCGCCGTGCTCCTCCTGGTCACCATCCAGTACCAGATCAGCGAACTCATCACCGGTCTCATCGGTGTGGCCCTGATCGGCTGGTCCTTCTGGTCCTCCGTGCGCCGCAACAAGGCACTGGCAGCGGCCGAGGGAAAAGCGGGCACGGACGACAAGACTGAGGTGTCGTCCGGGGTGTGACACCCCCCGGGGTGAGGAACGCTCTGTGCGGGGCGGCGACGAGGCGACTCCTCGGCGCCGCCCCGCCGGTCTTTGACGTGAAGGTGGGGGCGGGAATGGGTTTCTTCGACGGGCTCCGGCGCGGGCGGGAGTCCGACTTCGACTCGGGCAACGCGGCGACCAACTCCATCGAGCTGACCAAGCGGCACAGCCAGGTCTCCCTCACCAAGCAGGGCGCGGCCACCGGGCACCTGCGCGTCAACCTGGCCTGGCGGATGCGGACGTCCGACTTCGGCGGCTCCCAGCGGGAGAGTCTGCTGCGGCACCCCTTCAGGGCGCTCAAGCCGCCGGAGGTGCTCGGGCACAGCCAGAGCATGGTCAACGTCGACCTCGACCTGGGATGCCTGTACGAGCTCCAGGACGGCACCAAGGGGGTCGTGCAGCCGCTCGGGGGCTTCCTCGGGGAGATCAACGGGGCGCCGTACGTGAAGCTCAGCGGGGACGACCGGTTCGGGTCGGCGTCCGGGGAGACGATGTACGTCAACCTCGACCACCGGGACGCGATCAAGCGGTTGCTGGTGTTCGTGTACATCTACGACCAGACGCCGGCTTTCGACCGTACGCACGCGATCGTCACGCTGTATCCGAGCAACGGGCCGCGGATCGAGATAGGCCTCGACGAGCGGCATCCCCAGGCCCGGTCGTGTGCGGTGGTGATGATCGAGAACGTCAAGGGCGAGCTGGTCGTCCGGCGTGAGGTGAAGTTCGTCTACGGGTTCCAGGCGGAGCTGGACCGGTTGTACGGGTGGGGACTGCAGTGGGGCCGGGGGTACAAGGCGAAGGCGGAACGCTGACGCCCGGTCCTGGGCGTGCCCTGTCGTATGGTTCCCGACGCCCCGTGGGGCGTCTCCCCTAGCGGCCGATGAACTGCGGCCCCTGCGGCGGCAGCCGGAACTCCTGGGCCGGTATCGCCGTCACCGGCTGCGGGTAGCCGTACGACGGCTGGACCGTGGGGACGGGCTGCTGGGGGTAGCCGTAGGCCGGCTGCGTCGGGACCATCGTCGGCTGTTCCGGGGGCAGGGGCTGGGAGATCTCCGGTGCCTCCTGCGTCACGGCCCCGTCCGGGGCTTCCTGCTGTTCCGAGTCGTCCACCGCGATGCCGAAGTCGGTGGCCAGGCCCTGCAGGCCGTTGGAGTAGCCCTCGCCCAGGGCGCGGAACTTCCAGCCCTCGCCGCGGCGGTACAGCTCACCGCAGATCAGGGCGGTCTCCTGGCCGGTCTCCGGCTTGATGTCGAAGTGGGCCAGCGGCTCGCCCTCGGTGCGGGCGGCGTCGTACAGCAGGATGCGCAGGCCCTGTACGCGGTCGAAGGTGACGTCGTCCGCGGAAGCGACCAGAAGAATCCGGCTGACATCGGACTCGACACCGACCAGATCTGTCTGGATCGTGTCCGTGGGGCCCTCGGCGACACGTTTCTTGCCGAGCAGCCGGACCTTTCCCGAGGGATGACGGGGCTGGTTGTAGAAGACGAAGTCCTCGTCGGATCGCACACGACCGTCGGGGCCGAGGAGCAGCGCCGAGGCGTCGACGACCGGTACTCCCTGGCCGGGCGCCCAGCGCAGCACAGCGCGTACCGTTGTGGCTTCGAGCGGGACGTTCGACCCCTTCAGCATCGCGTGCGTCATGCGGTCATCCTGCCTTCTCGGTCCTGGTCACGACAACGCGGGGTGGCAGATCCGTGTGTTTGGCTGTGCGTGTCCGCGTTACCTGAAGTTCATGCCGTGCGGGAACCTGTGACATGGATCCCTACGTACTATTACCGGCCACCTGTGGACAGCCCGCAGGAGGTCGATCAGCATCCACGGGGGAGTTTTATGCGTCATTTCGGGCACATCGCCCCTGAGGTGCGGCAGCGCCTCTTCCACCAGGAGCCCTGCGAGTTCACCGCGGACTCCTCGGCCCGGCTGCTCTCCGTGGCCCTGGGTGCCACGCTCTACAGTCCGGCCACCCGGCCGCGGCTCGCCGACGACATCGTCAAGCAGACCGGGCGCGGCGTGGTCTCGATGGTGCTGTGCCTGGAGGACTCGATCGGCGACGAGGACGTCGTGGACGCCGAGGAGAACCTCGTACGGCAGTTCACTGACCTCGCCGGGCGCGAGGGAATGGACCCGCCGCTGCTGTTCATCCGGGTCCGCACCCCCGAGCAGATCCCCGACCTCGTACGACGTCTCGGCCCCGCCGCCCGGCTGCTGTCCGGGTTCGTGATGCCGAAGTTCACCGAGGAGCGCGGGATCCCCTTCCTGGAGGCGCTGGGGACCGCCGAGTCGGCGAGCGGGCGGCGGCTCTTCGCGATGCCCGTGCTGGAGTCGCCCGAGCTGCTGTACCGGGAGTCGCGGGTGGACACCCTGGAGGGCATCTCCCGCGCGGTCGACAAGTACCGCGAGCGCGTCCTGGCGCTGCGCCTCGGTGTGACCGACTTCTGCTCCTCGTACGGCCTGCGCAGGGCGCCGGACATGACCGCCTACGACGTCCAGGTCGTCGCCTCCGTGATCGCCGACGTGGTGAACATGATGGGCCGGGCCGACGGCACCGGGTTCACGGTGACCGGGCCGGTGTGGGAGTACTTCCGCGTCCAGGAGCGCATGTTCAAGCCGCAGCTGCGCCGCAGCCCCTTCCTGGAGGGCCAGGCCGAGGAGCTGCGCGAGGCGCTCATCGAGCACGCCATGGACGGCCTGCTGCGCGAGATCACCCTCGACCAGGCCAACGGCCTGCAGGGAAAGACCTGCATCCACCCCTCCCACGTGCTCCCCGTGCACGCACTCTCCGTGGTCAGTCACGAGGAGTTCAGTGACGCCCACGACATCCTGCGGCCCGAGCGCGGCGGCGGCGGTGTGCTCAAGTCGGCTTACACGAACAAAATGAATGAAGTGAAGCCGCATCGCGCCTGGGCCGAGCGGACCCTGCTGCGCGCCGAGGTGTTCGGTGTGGCGAACGAGGACATCGGCTTCGTGGAGCTGCTCGCGGCCGGAATCCCCGAGTGAGACCGCCGAACAACAAGGGACGCATGAATCACGCAGTGAACAAGGCCGTCTGGTCCGGCAGCTGGGTCGCCGAGCGACTCGGTGTCGAACTGGTGGGCGACGACGAGCTGACCGGTCTGCTGGGGCTGGCACTGCGCCGCAACCCCAAGCGGGCGCACCTGCTCGTGTCGAACGTGCTCGGCAAGCACGTCCCGCAGTCGCCGTCCGTCGTCTACGGCCACGGCTTCGCCCTCGGCCGCCGGGTCCGCGAGCTGCTCGGCACCGACGAGGCCCGCGGGGCCGTCGTCCTCGGCTACGCCGAGACCGCCACCGGCCTCGGCCACTCCGTCGCCGACGGCCTGGGCCTCGCCCCCTACCTGCACTCCACCCGCCGCCCGGTCCGGGGTGTCGCCACGGCCGGCGGCTTCGAGGAGGCCCACTCGCACGCCACCTCCCACCTGCTGCTGCCCCAGGACCCGGCGCTGCTGGCCGGGGACGGGCCGCTGGTCCTGGTCGACGACGAGTTCTCCACCGGGAACACGATCCTCAACACCATCCGTGACCTGCACGAACGCTATCCGCGCGGACGGTACGTGGTGGTCGCCCTGGTCGACATGCGCTCGCCTGCCGACGCCGGGCGCCTGGACGTCTTCGCCCGGGAGATCGGCGCCCGGGTGGACCTGGTGACGGCAGCCTCGGGGACCGTACGGCTTCCGGAAGGGGTGCTGGAGAAGGGGCAGGAGCTCGTCGCCCGGTACGAGGCGGCGGCGCCCGGGACGACGGCGCCCGAGGAGGCGTCGTACGGCCGGATCACCCGTGTGGACCTGCGCTGGCCCCGGGGCCTGCCCGACGGCGGGCGGCACGGCTTCACGCCGCAGCACCGAATACGCCTGGAGGGCGCCCTGCCCGCCATGGCCGCCCGGCTCGCCGAGGCGCTGCCCGCACAGGCCCGGCGGGTGCTCGTCCTCGGCTTCGAGGAGCTGATGTACGCGCCGCTGCGGCTGGCCCGCGAGCTGGAGCAGGTCGCGGACGCTGAAGTGCGCTACTCCACCACCACCCGCTCGCCCGTCCTCGCGGTCGACGACCCGGGCTACGCGATCCGCAGCCGCCTCGTCTTCCCCGCCCACGACGACCCGGCCGACGGCCCCGGCGAGCGCTACGCCTACAACGTGGCGGGCGGTGGCTTCGACACCGTCGTCGCCGTCGTCGACTCGGCCGCCGACACGCCCGGACTGCACGCGCCCGGCGGCCTGTTGGACCGGCTGGCCGCCCACACCCCGCACGTCGTCCTCGCGGTCGTGCCCGCGTACGTGCCCGAGCCGCTGTACGCCGCCGTCACCCCTGGAGAAAGATCCGCCATGCTGCCCGAGCCCCTCCGCGGCCCCGCCTTCTCCTCGTACCCGCCCGAGGAGGTCGGCTGGCTGCTCCAGGACCTCTCGGACGTGACGCTGGAGGCGCCGACCGAGGAGCGCGAGGAGGCCATCCAGAGCGGCGGCGCCCACTACGCCGAGTCGCTGCCGGTGGAGTACCAGCCCAGCGAGCAGTACCAGGAGCTGTTCCACACGGCGCTGGACGCGTCGGCGGGTCGACTGGCGCTGGCGGTGGGCGCGGTCACCGAGCTCGTCCTCACCGAGCGGTCGCCCCGGCCGGTGCTCGTCTCGCTCGCTCGCGCGGGCACGCCCGTCGGCGTGCTGATGCGCCGCTGGGCCCAGTTCCGGCACGGCCTCGACCTGCCGCACTACGCCGTCTCCATCGTGCGCGGCCGGGGCATCGACGCCAACGCGCTGCGCTGGCTGGCCGCCCACCACGACCCGCGCGACGTCGTCTTCGTCGACGGCTGGACCGGCAAGGGCGCCATCACCCGTGAACTCGCCGACGCCGTCAAGGAGTTCGAGACCGCAGGCGGTGCGGCCGGCTTCGACCCGGAGATCGCGGTGCTCGCCGACCCGGGCTCGTGCGTGCGGACGTACGGCACCCGCGAGGACTTCCTCATACCGTCCGCGTGCCTCAACTCCACGGTGTCCGGCCTGATCTCGCGCACCGTCCTGCGCGCGGACCTGGTCGGCCCGAACGACTTCCACGGCGCGAAGTTCTACCGCGAACTCGCGGGCGCCGACGTGTCGGTGGCCTTCCTGGACGCGGTCGCCGCCCGCTTCCCCGAGGTGGTGGATGCCGTCGACGCACAGGCCAAGGAGCTGCTGTCCGGCGACCGCGCCCCGACCTGGGAGGGCTGGGCGGCCGTCGAGCGCATCAGCGAGGAGTACGGCATCCACGACGTGAACCTCGTCAAGCCCGGTGTCGGCGAGACCACCCGGGTGCTGCTGCGCCGGGTGCCCTGGAAGATCCTGGCGCGGGCCGGGGCGGGCGCCGACCTCGACCACGTGCGTCTGCTGGCCGAACAGAGAGGTGTCCCGGTGGAAGAGGTCGCCGAACTCCCGTACACCTGCGTGGGGTTGATCCACCCCAAGTACACGCGGGGCGCGACGGGCGCCGACGGCAGGGCGGTGACGGTCTGATGCCGGTGCTGGTGGCCAGTGACCTCGACCGTACGCTCATCTACTCCGCCGCGGCCCTCGCGCTGACCATGCCGGACGCGCGGGCGCCCCGGCTGCTGTGCGTCGAGGTGCACGAGAGCAAGCCGCTGTCCTACATGACGGAGACCTCGGCCGCCCTGCTCGCCGAGCTGGGCGACGCGGCGGTCTTCGTGCCGACCACGACCCGGACCCGCAAGCAGTACCAGCGCATCAACCTGCCGGGCCCCGAGCCCACGTACGCGATCTGCGCCAACGGAGGTCACCTCCTGGTGGACGGGGTCTCCGACCCCGACTGGCACGCGCGGGTGACGGCCCGGCTGGCCGACGAGTGCGCGCCGCTCGACGAGGTGCGCGAGCACCTGATGCAGACGGCCGACCCGCTCTGGGTGCGCAAGCACCGGATCGCCGAGGACCTGTTCGTCTACCTGGTCGTCGAACGCGAACTGCTCCCCGAGGAGTGGGTGAAGGAGCTCGCCGTCTGGGCGGAGAACCGCGGCTGGACGGTCTCCCTCCAGGGCCGAAAGATCTACGCCGTCCCGAAGCCGCTCACCAAGAGCGCGGCCATGCGCGAGGTCGCCCGCCGCACCGGCGCCGAACTCACCCTCGCCGCGGGTGACTCCCTCCTCGACGCCGACCTGCTCCTGGCGGCGGACCGGGGCTGGCGCCCGGGCCACGGCGAGCTGGCCGACGCGGACTGGAGCGCTCCGATGATCAGCGCGCTGCCGGAGCGGGGCGTGCTGGCGGGGGAGCGGATCCTGCGGGAGTTCCTGCGGGAAGCGCGGCAAGGGGCCGTGTGAGGGCCTGAGCGGGTGGGCGTGGACGGCTGAAGGGCCTGAGCGGACGCGCGTGGTGGCGGCCGACTGGAGGGCCGTGAGCGGGTGGGCGTGAGGGCGGCTGTACGGCCCTGAGGCCTACGAGTTCGCGCTCACGTCCCGCACCCGCCTGCGGCGGCCCGACACCGGCCGCCGCGGCAGCCGTACGCCGCGGCAGCCGTACGCCGCGGCAGCCGTACACCGATGAACGCGGTCAGCCGCAGCAGCCCCCGCCGCAGCAACCGCCCCCGCCACCGCCGCCCGACCGGGGTGCCGGGGCGGGTGCGGAGGCCGAGCCGCCGACCGCCACCGTCGACAGGAGCTTGACCGTGTCGTCGTGGCCCGCGGGGCAGTCGGCAGGGGCGGAGGACTCCGCCATCGGACGGCTCAGTTCGAAGGTGTCGCCGCAGGTCCGGCAGCGGTACTCATAGCGAGGCATGGGCACAGGTTAACCGGCGTCCGCCCGATGCCGCAGGGGCGAGTCAGTGCCCGGACCCGCGCTCGTCCCGGATCTGGCCCACCACCCGCGCCACCGACTGCCGGACCGCCTCGGTCTCCGTGAGGAAGTGCCAGTAGTCCGGGTGGCGGCCCTCCAGCGTGCCGATCGCGCGGTCGAGGCGGGCGACCGCGTCGTCCAGGGGGCGGGCGTGGCGGGGGTCGGGGGTGTTACGGCCGGCCATCGCGAGGCGCTGGGCGTCCCGGATGGCGAAGCGGGTGCGGTCGATCTCCTGCCGCGGGTCCTTCTGCACCTCGTTCAGCCGGCGCAGCCGGTCCCCGGCGGCGGAGACGGACTCGTCGGTGGTGTTCAGCAGCGCCCGGACCGTGGACAGCAGGGCGGTCGCGTCCGGCCAGCGCTGTTCGTCGCGGGCGGCGCGGGCCTCGCGCAGCTTCAGCTCGGCCTGCGCCACGTTCTCCGCGGCCTGGTCGGGCACGTGCTGGAGGTCCTGCCAGCAGGCGGCCACGAAGCGGCGCCGCAGCTCGCTGAGGACCGGGTCGACCTGTTCGGCGCGGGTGGTGAGGGCCTGGGCGCGGGTGCGCAGGGAGACCAGCCGGTGGTCGATCTCGGCGGCCCGCTCCGGCAGCCGCTCGGCCTCCACCCGGACCGACTCGGCCTCCCGCGCCACGCGCTCGGCCCGCTCCAGCGTCTGGGGGACGCCATGCGCTCCGGCGCCCTGGTTCAGCTTGGTCAGCTCGGGAGCGAGGGTGGCGAGCCGGGCGGCCAGGTCGTCCGCCTTCAGCCCTGATTCCCGTACCGCGTCGAGCGCGTTCGACGCCGCCAGAAGTCCCTGCCGGGCCCGCTCGACGGCGGGGGCGAGACGGGCCAGCTGGGTCTCGGCCTTGCCGAGCAGCGGCCCGAGCCCGGTCGTGAACCGGTCGAGGTCCTGCTTGACCCGGCCCAGTTCGTCCTTGGCCCGGGTGAGTTCGGTGCGGGCCTGCGCGGCGGCCGAGGCCTCCAGGTCGTCGCGGTCCAGGTCGTGCGCGTCGACGGCGTTGATGTACTGGAAGCTGGCCTCGTCGATGCGGGTGCTGATCGCCTGGAAGTCGGCGACCGCGCGCCGGGCGGCGGGCGAGTCGTCGACGGCCGTGATGGTCTCTATCGAGATCCGCAGATCGCGCTGGGCGGTGTCGAGCTCGTAGAACGCGGCCGCGGCGGCGTCCTTCGCGGACTGCGCCTCGGCCCGCTGGCTCTCCGCGCGCCCGCCGAACCAGCGCCGGGTGCCGCTGCCCCCGCCGCTCGCGAAGGCGGTGGGCAGCGCGAGCGCGACCACGAGGGGCAGTCCGAGCAGGGCGAGGGTGTCCCGCAGTGCGTGACGCACAGGAGGGTGTGCGTGCGGCACCAACGGCGAGTACGGCTGCGAAGGTGTCGCCGTCACATCCCTCTCCCGTGCTGTGTTCGACCTTGCCCGCTGTCATTCTCCCACCGGTTAAGGACGAACACACGGGCCGGTCAGTTCGCCGTACGGACCGTTACTTTGCCGTCGCCCGTCCGCGCGGACACCACGTGGGAGCTGGAGTCGTCCCGGGGCACCGAAATGTCCTCGGCGCCGTCGCCCGTTGCGGCCCTCACCCGGTACGTGGCGTCGGGCAGCGCGATCGTCACGGATCCGTCGCCGCTGCGGGACTCCACCAGGTCCGGTACGGCGCCCAGTTCGAGGTGGACCGAGCCGTCGCCGGTCCGGGTGCGCACCTCGCGCGAGGAGACCTCGGCGCGCACCGAGCCGTCGCCGGTCCGCAGCTCCAGCGGGCCGCTGGAGTCGGTGACGCGCACCGAACCGTCGCCGGTACGGATGTTCAGCGCGTCCTCGAAGCCCCGCGCGCGCACGCTGCCGTCGCCGTCCACGACGTTCACCGCGATGCCGCGCGGCACCTCGATCCGGTGCTTGGCCGCGCAGTCGGCGACGACGCCGGTGCACTTGAGCCGCAGCTTCAGCCGGTCGTCCTTCATGGACCAGGTCACCTCGGGGTCCTTGCCGAGGGCGACCGAACCCTGGAACCAGCGGGTGACCTCGACCGTGCCCGCCTTGTGCGAGTCGGCGGCGACGATCTCCAGTGCTGAGTCGTCGGAGTCGATCGTGAGCGTCTCGCCCCGCAGGGCGAAGGACCGGTGGTCGGGATCCTTGTCGTCCGCGGCGGCGGCACCACACGCGGTGGCACCGGCGACGAGAGCCGCGACCACACCGGCTACGGCGACGGCACGGACGGGAACGGTACGGGCCATGACGATCTCCCCCTGGGACGAGCGGCGAAGCTCCTGCTACGACGCTCTTCGACCGTACGGATCCCGGCCTCGCGCGGGCATCCGGGCCGCTCCCGGATTGCCGGTGGGGATAACCCCCGGGCCGGTCTCGGGGTCGGCCGGGATGCCGGCCAGGGATGGCGGCGGGGGACGGGGGCCATGGATGCCCACCGGGATACGGGTTTGCGGGGCAGTGCCCCGGGCAATGTAGGCTGTCGACTCGTCTCGGGTGCGTAGCTCAGGGGTAGAGCGCCTGCCTTACAAGCAGGATGTCGGCGGTTCGAAACCGTCCGCGCCCACACCAGGAGAAGACCCCGGCCGACCATGGCCGGGGTCTTCGTGGTTCAGGAACCCTCTTTCTCCGGCGTCTCGTGCGCGTGCTTCAGCTTCATGCGCGCGTCCACCAGTTCCGGCGCCGCGATCTCCGCCCAGAAGCGGTGGCCGCTCACGAAGACCGCCAGTTCGTGCTCCCGGCGACGGAGCTTCTCCACCGCGGCCTGTTCGTCGGCCGTCCAGCCGGGGGAGGCGGGCCGCTCCACCTTGCGCCAGCCGCCCGCGTCACTGAAGCCGTCCAGGGGCTCGACCGACCAGGGAAGCCGCTTGAGCAGGGCCGACAGCTCGGCCCGGACCTGATGCAGCTCCTCCTGACCGGCGAGGAGGTCACTCGGAAAGTCATAGGTCGTAGCCACGGCACAATGCTACGCCTGTTCGATTTTGGGTGGCGAGTTCCTTCGGGTGGTTCATGCGAACGGGTGTGCTCGCGTCGCCCGGAACGCCGTGACACGGTGGTGCCATGACCGTCGAGGTGCGCCCGGCTTCGGTCTTCGAGGACGTCCGTAGGCTCCTCGGCCCGAAGTCACCCGGGGCCAATGTCTGCTGGTGCCTGAGCTACCGGATCCCCTCCAGGCTCAACAACGAGCTGCGCGGGCCGGCCCGCGGTGAGTACGTCGCCGAGCTGTGCCGTGCGGGACCCCCGCCGGGGGTGCTCGCCTACGACGGTGACGAGCCGGTCGGCTGGGCCGCCGTGGCGCCGCGCGAGGACACCTCCTTCGCGCACAGCCGCAAGATCCCGCACGTCGACGACCTGCCGGTGTGGTCCCTGTGGTGTGTCCGCGTGCGCCCCGGACACCGGAAGAAGGGGATCTCCCACGCCCTCATCGCCGGCGCGGTCGCCTTCGCCCGCGCCCACGGCGCGCCCGTTGTCGAGGCGTACCCCCTCGACAACGGGGACGCCAGGGTCGACCTGACGATGGCGTACGCCGGGATCCGGAAGAACTTCGAGCGCGCCGGGTTCGTCCACGCCGCCGACACCACCTCCGTGCTGGCCGGTCATCCCCGGATCCTGATGCGGCTCGACCTGCGCTGAACCCGCGTCCCTAGCGGCGGACCCGGTACCGCAGGTGCAGCACCCGGTCGCCCTGGATCACGACGTGCGGGTCCTCGAGCAGATGCCTGGCGTCGACCGATCCGAAATACCGCTTGCCCGAGCCGAAGACCACCGGGACGACGTCCATCGCCACCTCGTCCACCAGGCCGAGCGCGAGCGCCTGGCCGCCGACGTCGCCCGCGGCCACGGCGACCGTGCGCTCCCCCGCGAGTTCCTTCGCCTTCGCGATCGCCCGGGCCACGTCGTCGACGAAGTGGAACGGCGCCTCGGGGTGCCAGCCCTTCGGCCTCGGCCGGTGCGACACGACGACCAGGTGCTCGCCCGCGGGCGGTACCCCCTCCCAGCCGTCGGTCATGTCGAAGACGTGGCGGCCGACCACGAGTGTCCCGATCTGCGCCAACATCGGCCCGACGTACTCCGCCGAGGTCTGTGAGACCTTGGCGTACTCGTTGAGCGGGACGTCGCCGTTGGAGTACCAGTCGAAGAGCGGGCCGACCTGGTCGTCCGCGTCGGCGATGAAGCCGTCCACGGAAACGACGTCGTGCATCACCACGGCACTCATCACATCTCCCAGGTGCTTCGAGGGCTTCGGTCAACGCATAGACCCGGCACGCCCCCGAAACTCATCGCCACGCCGCTCAGCCGGTGGGCAGTGCGCCCAGCCAGGCGGTCAGCAGGCGGTTGACCTCCTCGGGGCGCTCCTGCTGGATCCAGTGGCCGCAGCCGTCGAGAAGGTGTGAGGAGCGCAGGCCGGGAAGGGTGGCGGGGAAGGCCTCGATCGCGTCCGCCAGCCAGGTCGTCGAGGCGTCCAGGGTGCCGCCGAGGAACAGGGACGGCTGGGTGACGGGGGCGCCGGTGAGGTCGGCGAGGTCCTTCCAGTCGTGGTCCATGGCGCGGTAGCGGTTCAGGGCGCCGGTCAGACCGGTGCGCTCGAACTCCCTGGCGTACACGTCGAGTTCCGCCTCGCCGAGCCAAGTCGGCAGCCGGTCGGCCGGGAAGCGGTCGCGGAGGGTTCCTCCGGGGCTCACGAAGTGCGGGTCGGGGGCGCCGGGCGCGGGCATGGTGTCCGCCGAGAGGGCGGCGTAGAAACCGGCCAGCCAGCCGCGTACGTCCGGTTCGATCTCGCGCTCGGCCCGGCCCGGCTCCTGGAAGTAGGAGACGTAGAACTCCTCCTCGCCGCCGCCCAGTCGGGCGAAGATCTCGCTCGGCCTGGGGCCGCCGGGCGGCGAGTACGGCACGCTCAGCAGGCCGACCGCGCGGAACACGTCGGGGCGCAACAGCGCGCAGTGCGCGGCGATGGTCGCGCCCCAGTCGTGTCCGACGACCACCGCGGACCGCTCTCCGAGCGCCTCGACCACGGCCGCGCTGTCCGCCACCAGGTGGCGCATCCCGTACGCCTCCACCGCGTCCGGCCTCGACGAACGCCCGTATCCGCGCACGTCCACGGCGACCGCGCGGTAGCCGGCGGCGGCCAGGGCCGGCAGCTGGTGACGCCACGAGTACCAGGACTCCGGGAAGCCGTGCAGCAGCAGGACCATCGGTCCCTCACCCAGCTCCGCCGCGTGAACGCGGCCGGCGGGGCCGGGGAGCAGATGGTGGGTGACGTCCCTGAGCTGGGCGGCCTGCTGTGGCATGCGTCCTCCGTGCGTACGTCGGGTGCGGCGGCGGCACGCCCACGGGCGGCTGCGCTGCGGCTCGTACGTCGATCCTGCGGGTCGGCGGTGGCCGGGCGCGAGGAGTGTTGCCGGTTCGGCAAAACGGCGCGGCGCCGAGGCGGCACTGGCATCGGCACTGGCACCGGCGTGGCACCGGCACCGGCACTGGCACCGACACTGGCACCGGCGTGGCACCGGCACCGGCACTGGCACCGACACTGGCACCGGCGTGGCACCGACACCGGCACCGGCGTGGCACCGACACCGGCACCGGCGTGGCACCGGCACCGGCGTGGCACTGGCACCGGCGTGGCACTGGCACTGGCACCGGCACGGCACCGGCTGTGGACGAGAAACGTCACCGGGGCGGAGAGGGCCGACCGGCCGCCCCGGTGTGTCGCTCAGCTCCAGCGCCGACGGCAGCCGCGTCTCGGCCGAAACGCGCGCGCCGCGGTGACGTCGGCCTGCTCCGCTGGTGGCCGGGACGCGAACAGGTTGTACGTCCAGCCGCCCTCCTGCCTCAGTACGAGGGCCGCCGACCCGTCGACCAGGACCGGGGCGGTGCCGGGGTCGGTCGGGGCGTCCTCGGCCGTGCGGGCGCCGAGGGGCACCGGGCCGGTCTCCGTCTCGTCGTAGGCCCAGCCGTGCCAGGCCGAGGTGACCTCGGGGGCGATGCGGTCGGTCCGCTCGTCGGGGAGCCGGAAGAGGACCCTGCCGCTGGTGGCGTCCAGGACGTGCGTCCCGTCCTCCGACCCCGCCGTGACACGAGGGGCCCCGCGTCAGTGGCCGGCGTCCCTCAACTCCCGTACCAGACGGGCCGTTACCGGCACCCGTACGCAGTGCCGCTCGGCCGCGCGCAGCAACGCCCCACCGATCGCGTCCAGTTCGAGGGGACGGCCGGCCTCCGCGTCGCGCTGCATCGACGACTTCATCGCGGGCGGGAAACTGTCGTAGCGGGCGAGTGCCACGGCCGGGTCCGCCGGGCCGCCGCAGGCGGCGCTGACCTCGGCGGTCTCCTCCACCAGGGCCGTCAACTCCTCGCGGTACTTCGTGCGGACGTCGCCCAGCGGGAGTCCATGACGGGTCGTCAGCAGCGCGAACGGTGCCAGGAACGACATCTTCGCCCACAGGGCCGCCGACTCGTCGGGCAGCACGCGGGTGGTCGGACCGGCGGCGGTGAAAGCCTCCGCCAGCGCGTCGAGGCGCTCGCGGGGGACGCCGTCGCCGGTGAGGTCGACCTCCGCGAAGGGGCTGCCGTGCTCGATCACGCCCGGTGCCACCCGCGTCGACTCCACGCGGATGACGGCGGGGGCCACGCGGTCGGGGCGGTACCGGGTGCGAAGGGTCGCCGGGTGTTCCACGCCGTTCAGGAGCGGTACGACCAGGCCGTCGCCGAGGGCCGCGGGCGGGACGCGGTCGAGGGCGGCGTCGAGGCTCGTGTGCTTGACGGCGACCACGCAGGCGTCGACCGGCTCGCGCAGGGTCGTGTCCGCCTCCACGCGGGCGGTGAAGTCGCCGAACCTCTCGCTGCGGACGCCAATTCCGGCCGTGCGGAGCGTGTCGGCGGTCTCCTCGCCGGCCAGGCAGACCACGCGGTGACCGGCACGGGACAGGAGCGCGGCGAGGAGGCCGCCGGTGCCGCCGGGGCCGAGTACGGCCACGGTCAGTTCGTCATGCGCCATGATGCTGGGTTCCCCTCTTCGGTCGGCCCCGGGACGGTGGCCGCCTCGCTGTGATCATCCCAGGCGGGCTTCGGCGGTGGCCGTCGTTCGTGGAAATCGGGGCAAGGCGCGGCGGTATTCCCCGGCAGGAGCGAGACTGGAGACATGTGCCGCAGTATCAAGACGCTTCGTCCACCCGTCCTGCCCGAGGAGGCGACGGAGGAGGACATCCGGGCCGCCGCCCTGCAGTACGTCCGCAAGGTCTCCGGGTTCCGGGCCCCCGCCGCGCACAACCGTGAGGTCTTCGACCGGGCCGTCGACGTGATCGCGGAGGCCACGGCGGAACTGTTGGCCGGCCTGGAGGTACGGGGCTCCGCCGCGCAGCGGGCGGGGTAGAGCGGACCGGGTAGAGCGGACCGGCGTCTGCCGGGTGCCCGATGGTGGTGCCGGGCGGGGATGCCGCGCGGTCCCACGCTGCGGGGTGCCGGCGGAGTACGGCGTCGGTGGCCCGTGAGCCGTCGCCCGCACGCCCGCCTGTCATGACCCCGCGGGCATCCCCGGCGGACCAGCGGCCTCCGTCGACCCTCGCTACTGTGCCTCCGCCGGTTGCGGGCGGCGTCTCATCACGTATGCCGCTCCCGCTCCCGCCCCGAACAGCGCCAGTACCGACACTCCCGTCGCCAGCCAGGTCGTGCCCAGCCACTGGGCACCGTAGTAGCCGAGGGCGACGCTGTAGGCGGCCCAGGAGAGGCCTGCGAGGGCGGACCAGGGGAGGAAGTCGCGGGCGCGGTGGTGGGCGGCGCCGGCGCCGAGGGAGACCACCGAGCGGCCGGCGGGGGCGAATCGGGCGAGGACGACCAGGACGCCGCCACCGCGGGCGAGGGCCGCGCCGAGACGTTCCTGCGCGGTGGTCAGCCGGGGGGAGCGGGCGATCGCGCGGTCCAGGCGGGCCCCGCCGCGCCAGGCCAGGCGGTACGCGACCAGGTCGCCCAGCACGGACGCGGTCGCGGCGCAGAGGATGAGGGCAAGGAGGTCGGGAACCTCGTGCGCCGGGACCTGGCCGGTCGCCGCGCCGGTGCCGGCGGCAGCCGCCGTGGCGGCCGCGATGACGAGGACGCCGCTCGGCAGGACCGGAACGAACACGTCCAGCAGGACGGATGCGGCGATCACCGCGTAGATCCATGGGCTGCCGGTCAGCAGCCCCACACTCTCCATGCTTTCCAGCACCGCGAACTCCCCGTGGTCCCCCGTGGCCAGACCTGCCGCGATGTCGCGGGGGAGCGGCAGGGGCGGCCTCAAAAGCCATACAGCGTACGCCTCGGGTCTGACAGGAGATTCACGGGGGGCTCGTGTGTTCGGCACCGTATGTTCACCCGGCTGGCACGCGACGGCGCCCGCCCCGCGTGAGCCGCACGGGACGGGCGCCGTCGTTCGGGGGTGGCCGCGGGTCAGGCCGCCACCGGCGTCTGCTCCCTGGCCTCCTTCTCCGCCGCCGTGGAGCGGTTGGCGAACAGCCGGTCCAGGCCGAAGGCGCCGGACCCGGTGAAGACCAGCAGCAGGAAGGCCCAGCAGAACATCGCTGCACCCTCGCCGCTGTTCTCCATCGGCCACAGGCCGTTCGGCTGGTGGACCTTGAAGTAGGCGTAGGCCATGGCGCCCGAGGAGACGAACGCGGCGGCCCGCGTGCCCAGGCCGAGCAGCACGAGCGAGCCGCCGACCAGCTCGATCACGGCCGCGTACCAGTTGGGCCAGGCGCCGGTCTCGACCGTGCCGCCGTTGCCGTCGGCGCCGCCGAGGACGCCGAAGAGCGAGGAGGCACCGTGGCAGGCGAAGAGCAGGCCTAAGACGATGCGGAACAGGCCGAGCGCGTACGGCTGGGCGTTGTTGAGACGTGCGGTCATGTGGGGAGTACTCCTTCGGTCGGGCCGGTCCGTGGGGCGGACCGGTCGGGGGACGGAACCGAGTGAGTGACCCAGGCTAGGAGCGCCTAATCGATGCTTGCAAGTTCAACATTTGGCCATTGGTTTGCTTCCGCTTGGCCTTCCGTTTCGGCCGCAGCCGCACGTAGAGCCGCTCTGGCCACCGCATCCGCGTCCGAAAGCGTGACCGAATCCACACCCGGACGGGCCCCCGCCGCGGTCACCCAGTGCACGCCCTCCGTGGGCACCCCGAAGGCCAACCGCCTTGCGTGTACCCGTCCTTGACGGTCCATCAGATGATACGGCCGCGGCGTCACGTCGAGTCCTCCCGTTTCGTAACCGTCCACGGTGTGCGGCCGGCACTGGCCGGTCTTCAGCAGCCGGGCGAGGAGGTCGTCGGCCGTGCGCCGCAGATCCGGTTCCGGTAGCCGCGCCTCTATGAGAGTTGTCACGTGTACGGCGGATCCCGGCACCTCCGGGGAGTGCGCCACCCACGCCCCGTCCTCCTCGCGGACCTCCAGCCGTGGCCCGAGCACCTCCACCACGCCCGCCTCCACCAGCGCGGCCAGCTCCTCGATTCGGCGCCGGGGCGGGCCGATGGACAGGAAGGCGTTGAGCGGGGTGTACCAGCGGTCCAGGTGGTCCCGCCGGGACGTGCCCGCGAGTCCGCCGTGGTCGACGATCTGCCGCAGCTCGTTGCGCAGGTCGCGCAGCACGTCCTGGGCGGCCTTCAACGGGCCGGAGACATTGCCGAGGGCGGCCTGGGCGGCGTCCTCGCGGAGGTGGGCGAGCAGCCAGTCGCGCCAGGCCCCGGGATCGGGGAAGGCGCGTCCCGCGTACGGGCGGGACATCCGGTCCCAGGACCAGCGGTCGGCCCGGGCCACCCCGAACTCCTCGAGCACGGCCGCCTCTTGGAGGCTGCCGTGCGCGGCGGCCAGGAAGCGCTCCCGGAACGCCGGGTCCCGCAGCAGGGCTTCGTAGTAGACCGTCTCCACCTCCTTCGCCACCAGCGGCCATATCTCCGCGAGGAAGTCCGGCGACTCACCGGAGTCGGCGCGCTTGCGGAGGCGGGCGATCACCTCGTCGGTGAGGACGAGCGGGAGGTGACGGCCGTAGGGGCCCTTCGCGTTGTCGCCCCGGGCCTGGTACGGGATGCCGCGTCGCGAACCGGCGTACAGGCGCGGCTCGCGGCCCGAGGGCAGGTACCGCAGGCCGCGACGGCCGGGTACGAAGCGTCCGCCGCGGCCGGTCGTCAACAGGGCCGTGTGGTCGAAGAAGTTGAGACCCAGACCGCGCAACAGCACCGGTTCACCGGGGGAGACGGGGGACAGGTCCACGTCGGCCGGGTTGGCGGGCGGTATGTGGCGCAAACCGTGCTGTTCGGCGTACGCCGCGAGCCGCCGTACGGTCGTGTCCGCGACCACCGGCAGATGGCCCTGCGCCAGGACGACGGCGGACAGGCCGGACAGGGTGCGGCCGTCGTCGAGGGTGACGGACTGGAGGCCGTCCGAGGCGTCGTCGAGCCGTACCGCCCGCGCCGCGTGCGTCTCCACCCGCACCTCGGGCGGCGCCTCGCGCACCGTCCGCGCGAACACCCACTCCAGGTACCGGCCGTACTGGGCCCGGGTCGGGTACTCGTCGGGTCCGAGCGTGCCGCCCGCCCACTCGTGCAGGCTCGGTCCCGGCCGGATCGGTCCCGAGCAGTCCACGCTGTCGTCGGTGAACAGGGTCACCTGCGAGGCCACGGTGTTCATCAGCAGCTCGGACGACTGCGCGGTCCGCCAGACGCGGCCGGGGCCGGGTGGCGCCGGATCGACGACGTGGACCGTCAGCCGGGCGCCCGGCGGGAGGAGTTCCGGCGCCGAGGCGCAGAGGCGTTCCAGAACGCTGGTCCCGCGTGGTCCGGCGCCGACCAGAGCGACGGAGACGGGCACGTGGTCCTCGGTCGGTGCGGGCAAGAGGGGGACTCCCGGGCGTGTGGGGCGCGTGGTGGCGACCACTGGAAGCGGACGGTCCGCCTCATCATGCCGTCGGGAACCGAGGGAGCCGAGCCCAGGGTGCACGGACTGTGGGACGCATCACGAGCATCACGGGCCACGGGTGCAGGAAACAGTCGTAAGAGGCCGATTACCGGGCGAGTTCGGACTCCGTGACGGTCTCCAGCCGTGGCTTCGCGCCCCGCACCTCCCGGGCCTGCTCCAGCCGCAGCCGGGCCGAACGGCCGCGCAGCGTCAGGGTCATGAGCTGGTTGCCGAACCAAGGGCCGCCCTTCTTGCGCCAGCTGACCGGCGGGAGGGGCGTGCCGGCGTGCCAGGCGAAGCGGCGGCCGAGGGCGCGGGCCAGGGAGCTCCAGCCGAACCGGAAGCCGAGCCTTATCGACAGGGGAATGGAGTTGTGGACGGGGGAGCAGGTCAGCTGGAAGACGCGCGCGTCGGGTGACGGCGCCCCGGACCGCCACTTCGGCTCGGCCACGTACGCGTGGTGCACGTCCCCGGACAGGACGAGGATCGTGGCCGGCGCCTCGGGCCCCGAACCCGCCTCGGCGATCAGCTCCGCCAGCGCGGTGAAGGACTCCGGGAAGGCCGCCCAGTGCTCCAGGTCGGCCTTCCGCCGCAGGTCCTCCCCGAAGCGGGCCCAGCGGGCGCCTTTCTCGCCCCGGCACAACGCCGCGTTCCACGCCTCGGCGTCGTGCACCAGCTGCGGCAGCAGCCAGGGCAGGGAGGTGCCGATGAGGAGGTGGTCGTACGAGCCCGGCGCGTCCAGCGTCTGTTCGCGCACCCACTTCGCCTCGCCCGGGTCGAGCATCGAGCGGCGTTCCTCGTCGAGGACCCGGGCCGCCCGGCTGTCCACCATCAGCAGGCGGACGCGGCCGAAGTCGCGGCGGTAGCTCCAGCGCACCGAGGGGGAGTCGGTGTCGGCCCGGGCGGCGAAGGCGCGCAGGACGTCGGTGCCGTCGGGCGTGTCGCGCACGGCCGCGTACACCGGGTCGGCGGCCAGTTCGTCAGGCGTCATGTTCCCCAGGTGCTGGTGCACCCAGTACGACATGAGGCCGCTCATCAGCCGCTCCTGCCACCAGCCGGTGGCCCGCATGTCCTCCAGCCAGGCGGCGGAGGTGTTCCAGTCGTCGATGACGTCGTGGTCGTCGAAGATCATGCAGCTGGGCACGGTGGACAGCAGCCAGCGCACCTCGGGGTCGAGCCAGGACTCGTAGTAGAGGTGGGTGTACTCCTCGTAGTCCGCGACCTCGCTGCCCGGCGGGTCGCTCAGGTCGCGGCGGGCGGCCAGCCAGCGGCGGGTCGCGTCCGTGGTCTCGTCGGCGTAGACCTGGTCGCCCAGCAGCAGGAGAACGTCCGGACGTTCACCCTCGGGTTCGCTCACCATCCGGGCCGCGAGGGTGTCCAGGGCGTCCGGGCCGACCGGGTCCTTCTCGCCGGTCGGGGGCGAGGCCCAGCGGCAGGAGCCGAAGGCGACCCGGACGTCGTCGTCCTCCATGGTGGTGCGGATGACCGAGGGCGGGAACGGGGAGTCGGGCAACGGCCACACGCGGGCGCCGTCGAGGAACACCTCGTACGCCCGGCTCGTGCCCGGCGTCAGGCCGGTCACCGGGACCAGGGCGTAGTGATGCCCCTCGATCTGGAAGGTGGGGGCCTCGCCCCCGCCGCCCTCCGCGCAGCGCACCTCGGCGGTGCACGGACGGCTCGCCTCGACCCAGACGGTCGCGCGCGAGTCGTCGGCATACCTCAGCAGTGGCCCCAGGCGCAGTCCCGCCACGTGATCACCCTCCTCCGTCGCCCCGTACGGTACGGAACGACGGAGGGGAACGGGGAGGTTCCGCAGATCACGGTTTGTCGATCCTTGTGGATCTTTCAGGATCACTCGATCAGCGGCTCGCCCAGAGGCTCGATCGGCAGCTCGATCAGCAGCTCGACAGGTAGCTGGTGAGCGCGCTCTTCTCGGCCGAGTCGACCGAGAGGCCGTAGTAGTACTTCACCTGGACCCAGGCGCGGACGTAGGTGCAGCGGTACGAGGTGACCGACGGCATCCAGGTGGCCGGGTCCTGGTCGCTCTTCGCCTGGTTCACGTTGTCCGTGACGGCGATGAGCTGCGGGCGTGTCAGGTCGTTGGCGAAGCTCTGGCGCTTGGCGCTGGTCCAGCTGTCGGCGCCGGAGTCCCAGGCCTCGGCCAGCGGCACCAGGTGGTCGATGTCCAGGTCGGAGGCCACGGTCCAGGTGGCGCCGTCGTAGGGGGAGTACCAGCTGCCGCTGGTGGAGGCGCAGGCGGAGTCGGTGACGACGTTCGAGCCGTCGCGCTTGAGGACCGTCTCGCGGGTGTTGCAGGACCCGCTGATGGTGATCCAGTGGTTGAAGAGGTCGCGGCTGTAGCCGGTACGGTCCTCCGTCGCCACCGTGAGCGAGGCGAGGTAGGTGCGGGCGGTGGTGGCGCTGACCGGGGTGGGGAGGGCGGCGGAGGCGGTCGGGCTGTTGAAAAGCGCGACCGACGCTATGAGTCCGGTGAGCGCCGTGAGTATGCTGACCCGTCGACGCGCGTAGAACTTCGACATGCGAACTCCCAGGGGATGCGGGGGCGTTGGAGTGCGAGCGAGGAAATGCTCGCGACGCCGCGTTGCGGGGGGATGAGCGTTGGGTAAGAAGCTAATGACGTGTGCATGACACGTCTATGCTCGCGACGGGACTTTCGGCCCCGGAGGTCGGTTCATGGGTCACGTACAATGGACGGCGCAGAAGGGGAGTAGCTCTTCGCCGGACCGTCGACATACTGCTCAGCTCGTCTGAGCCGGCGCCCGGAGGCTGATCCTTCACGGATCGGCCAGCGAGACCTTCGGCAAGCAGTGCACGCCCGTGCCGTACGGCACGGGTGACCAGTGCGCTGCCGTGCCGAGGTGTCGCAAGAGCGGTCGTCACTCTCGGTGGGGCAGCCCGACCGATTGAGGACCCTTGATCAGCTTCACCGTGACGGCGCTCGTCTTCGGCGTCGTCTTCCTCGCCGAGCTGCCGGACAAGACCGCGCTCGCCGGACTCGTCCTCGGCACCCGCTACCGAGCCTCCTACGTCTTCGCGGGCGTCGCCGCGGCCTTCGCGCTCCATGTCGCGCTCGCCGTCGCGGCCGGCAGTGTGCTCACGCTCCTGCCGCAGCAGATCGTGCAGGCGCTGACCGGGGTGCTCTTCCTCGGCGGCGCTGCCGTACTGCTGATGAAGAAGGACGAGGATGAGGGGGAGGTCCGCAGGCCGGAGAACCAGTCCTTCTGGAAGGTCTCGGGCGCGGGCTTCATGCTCATCCTGGTCGCGGAGTTCGGTGACCTCACGCAGATCATGACGGCGAACCTGGCGGCCCGCTACGACGAGCCGCTCTCCGTGGGCCTCGGCGCGGTGCTCGCGCTGTGGGCGGTGGCCGGACTCGGCATCGTCGGCGGAAAGGCCCTGATGAAGCGGGTTCCACTGCGGCTGATCACCAAGGTCGCGGCGCTGTTGATGCTCGGGCTCGGGGTGTGGTCGCTGTGGGAGGCCGTGGCCGGCTGACCCGTCCGGCGAGCTGAACGGTGGGTGAACCATTTCGGAAGACGGTGGCGGGAGCCGGTTCTGTTTTGTACCGTGGAGGAACAAAGTGGCTCCCGCCCGTTTTCCCTGACCGGCGGGCGGGGCCGCCTTGTTCCCCGGGGCTCACCCAACACGCCCCCCGCCCCGCGTCCTTGGAGCTGCCGATGACGGCCACCGCCGTGCTCACCGCCCGCGCCCTGCTGCTGGACATGGACGGCACCCTGGTCAATTCCGACGCCGTGGTCGAACGCATCTGGCGGGGCTGGGCCGACCGGCACGGGCTGGACGCGGACGAGGTCATGAAGGTCGTCCACGGCCGCCAGGGGTACGCCTCGATGGCCCTTCTGCTGCCCGGCCGCCCCATGGAGCAGAACCACGCCGACAACGCGCGGATGCTCGCCGAGGAGACCGCCGACATGGACGGCGTGGTCGCGATCCCGGGCGCCGCCGAGTTCCTCGCGTCGCTGCACGGTCTTCCGCACGCCCTGGTCACCTCGGCGGACGTGCCCCTGTCCACCGCGCGCATGGCCGCCGCGGGCCTCGGCCTGCCCGACGTCCGGATCACCGCGGAGTCCGTCGGCGCGAGCAAGCCCGACCCCGAGGGCTTCCTCAAGGGCGCCGCCGAACTGGGCGTCGCCCCGGCCGACTGCCTCGTCTTCGAGGACTCCGGCGCCGGGATCCAGGCCGGCCGCGCGGCCGGGATGCGGGTCGTCGGCGTGGGGCCGCGGGCCGGCCTCCACGGTCCGGACGCGCTGGTGCGGGACCTGACGGAGGTACGGGTGGAGGCCGTGGCGGACGGGACGATCAGGCTGTACGTCGGCTGAGACCGCCCCGGTTCCGGGTGCGGCGGATCCTGCGTGGGAGGACGGCCGGGGCCCTGCCGGGCGGTCAGCCCGCCGGGATCCGGCGGGTTCCGTACGCCGCTGGTGAGTGGGGCGATGAGGGTCCCGCTGTCTTGAGCGATGCCGGGCGTTCGGGGGCCATCGACGGCCGTGCGGCCGTGGCTCTGCCGGGGAGCCGGTGCCGGACCGCGCGTCCGCGACCTGATCCGCCGGATGGCTTACGGCTGGTGAGTGGGGGCGATCGGGGTCCCGCTGTCTGAGTGATGCCGGGCGTTCGGGGGCCATCGACGGCCGTGCGGCCGTGACCCTTTCGGGGAGCCGGTGCCGGACTGCGCGTCCGCGATCCGATCCGCCGGATGGCTTACGGCTGGTGAGTGGGGGCGATCAGGGTCCCCTGTCTCGGCGATGCCGGGCGTTCGGGGCCTCCGACGGCCGTGCGGCCGTGGCTCTGCCGGGGATCCCGTGGCGGATCCCGCGTCCGCGATCCGATCCGCCGGACGGCCTACGGCTCCGTCGTCTCCGACTCCAGCCTGGCCCGGGTCTCCTGGTCGTACACGCCGAGGTCGTCGGTGCCGACGCCTCGGGACCACTGGTAGTTGCGCAGCGCCTCCTCGACCTTGTCGGTGAAGTTCCCGTCGATCTCGTCGTTGTAGAGGTACAGCTGGCGCAGGCGCTGCTGGAGCTCGGTGACCTCGGGACCCCGGTCGCCGCGGCGCAGGATCGGGCCGCTGGTGCGCTCGTCGTCCGACCTGTCGCCGGAGCCCGAGGCCTCGCTGCTCGTCGGGGACGCGGTCGGCGGGGCGGACCGGGACGGGCTCGGCGAGGCGCTGGACGCGGATGCCGACGGCGACGAGGTGGGTGACGGGCTCTCACTGACGGGCGCGGACGGGGACGCGGACGTCGGCGGCGCGGACGTGGGCCGCGTGGACGGCGACACGGATGCCGCGCTGGTCGAGGCGTCCGGTACGGCCGCCCGTACGTCCTGCGGCGGTGCGCCCTCCCGCGACGGCGTCTCGTACGAGAACAGCCCGCTCGCGATCCCGGCCGCCGCCACGACCGAGACGACTGCTCCGGCGACGCCGAGGAGCACGGTACGGCGACGACGGCGGCTCGGCCTCTCGTCACCGTGGCCCGGCGCGGCGGGACCCGGGCCGTCGGCCCCCTCGAAGAACAGGTGAAGGTCGGCGGGGCCGGGAGCGGTCGCCGGGAGTGCCAGGGGAGTCGGGAGCGCGGCGGTGGCGTCCACGGCGGGAAGTACGACGGTGGCGTCACCGTCGGGCGAAGCGACGGGCTGTGCGGCAAACCCCACGACGGGCTGTGCGGCGGGATCGATCGTCGGGTCGACCGCGGGGTCCACCGCACGCAGCGGCATGGTCGCCTCGGCCGGAGGCACGTCCGGGACGCCCGGCACGTCCGGAGTGCCGGACGCCTGCTCCTCGGACCGCCCCGCCTCGGTGCCCTCCGCCGCCCCGTCGAGCTCGACGTAGGGCCGTATCCGCAGCGGATCGAAGTCCTCCGCCGCGGCCGCCTCCGCCGTACGGGCGTCGCGCAGGGCGTCGGACGCCCGCTGGGTGCAGGCGCAGGACGGGGTGTTGTCGGCGCCCCGGGGAGCACCGCACTCCGGGCACAGATGCCCCGTTGACTCGTCCACGTGTTCGTCCCTCCCCTCGCGTCTCCCCCTCGCGAACTCCAGAGATTATCCAGACCTCCTCCACACCGTCGTTCACGAGCCCCCGGAAGAAGGGCTTCCGGACAGGACTCAACAGGCCATAACTGGTCACACCGACCACGATGGAATTGGGAAACGAGACCCGCGGGAGGTCCGCATGGCCGAGGACGCGCACGCGACGACGGAGCAGGTGCGGGGCGCACACGACGACCACGTACCCGGCAACGTCCTCGTCTCGATCGGCGCCCTGCTCCTCGGGATGCTGCTGGCCGCCCTCGACCAGACGATCGTGTCGACCGCGCTGCCCACGATCGTCAGCGAACTCGGCGGCATGGACCACCTGTCCTGGGTGGTCACCGCCTACCTGCTGGCCTCGACCGCGGCGACCCCGCTGTGGGGCAAGCTCGGCGACCAGTACGGCCGGAAAAGGCTGTTCCAGATCGCGATCGTGATCTTCCTGGTCGGCTCGGGACTGTGCGGGGCGGCGCAGGACATGCCTCAGCTCATCGCGTTCCGCGCCCTCCAGGGACTCGGCGGCGGCGGGCTGATGGTGCTGTCGATGGCGATCGTGGGCGACCTCGTCTCCCCCCGCGAACGCGGCCGCTACCAGGGGCTGTTCGGTGCCGTCTTCGGGGCCACCAGCGTGCTGGGCCCGCTGCTCGGCGGGCTGTTCACCGAGCACCTGAGCTGGCGCTGGGTGTTCTACATCAACCTGCCGATCGGTGTTGTCGCGCTCGCCGTGATCGCGACGGTCCTGCGCATCCCGCGCAAGTCCACGCGGCACGTGATCGACTACCTCGGTACGTTCCTCATCGCGTCCGTCGCCACCTGCCTGGTGCTGGTGGCGTCCCTGGGCGGTACGACGTGGGGCTGGGGCTCGCCGCAGATCGTCGGGCTCGCGGTCGTGGGCGTCGTGCTCGCCGTCGCGTTCGTGGCCGCCGAGCGGCGGGCCGCCGAACCCGTCCTGCCCCTCAAGCTCTTCCGCATCCGTACCTTCACCCTCTCCGCGGTCATCAGCTTCATCGTCGGTTTCGCGATGTTCGGCGCGATGACCTATCTGCCGACCTTCCTCCAGGTCGTCCAGGGCGTCAGCCCGACCATGTCCGGCGTGCACATGCTGCCGATGGTGCTCGGACTGCTGCTGTCCTCGACCCTCTCCGGGCAGATCGTCAGCCGCACCGGCCGATGGAAGGTGTTCCCGGTCGCGGGCACCGGCATCACCGCTCTCGGCCTGCTCCTCCTCCACCAGTTGGACGAGAACAGCTCGACGGGCGAGATGAGCGTCTTCTTCTTCGTCTTCGGCCTGGGCCTCGGCCTGGTCATGCAGGTCCTGGTCCTGATCGTGCAGAACGCCGTCTCGTACGAGGATCTCGGCGTCGCCACCTCCGGCGCGACCTTCTTCCGCTCCATCGGGGCCTCCTTCGGCGTCGCCATCTTCGGCACGGTCTTCGCGAACCGCCTCGGTGACAAGCTCACCGACGCCTTCGGGGGCACCCAGCTGCCGCCCGGCGTCTCCGTGGGCACGCTGGAGGCCGACCCGCGCGGCATCGCCGCCCTGCCGGCCGACCTGCGCCCGCCGGCCCTGCACGCGTACGCCTCGTCCATCACCGACGTCTTCCTGTACGCCGCTCCCGTCGCCCTCGTCGGCTTCGCACTGGCCTGGTTCCTGAAGGAGGACCGGCTGCGCGGCTCGGTCACGGCGCCGGACGTCACGGAGACGCTCGCCAGCAACCCCGTGGAGCGGTCGTCCTACGACGAGGTCTGCCGGGCGCTGTCCGTGCTCGGCACCCGGGAGGGCCGGCGCGAGATCTACCGGGAGATCACCGCGAAGGCGGGGTACGACCTGCTCCCCGCGGCGAGCTGGCTGCTGCTGAGGATCAGGAAGTACGGCAGTCAGGAACCGGCCGTGCTCGCCGAGCGCACCACCGTCCCGCTGACCGTCGTCATCGAGGCCTCCCGTCAGGTCGAGGAGCGCCGCCTCGCCCTCCGTCGCGGCCTCGACCTCGTCCTGACCGCCGAGGGCCACGAGGTCGCCGAACGGCTTGCCGAGGCCCGCCAGGAGTCCCTCGCCGGGCTCCTCGGCGACTGGTGGGGCCCGGACCGGCCGACCGACCTGATCCAGCTGGTCAAGGAGCTGAACGGCGAGCTGTGCGGCTCGGAGGCGGAACGCCCGCACGACGGGCGCCCGGTGACCCGGTTCAGCTGAGGTGCTTGCGGAACCAGTGCTCGGCGTACTTGTTCTCGTTGTACGGCTCGGTCTCCTCGTAGCCGAGCCGCGTGTACAGGGCGCGGGCCTCCACGAGGTCACCGCGGGTGTCGAGGACCATCCGCCGGGCACCGAGGGCGCGTGCCGCGTCCTCCGCGGCCCGCACGAGGAGTGCGGCGCCCCCTCGGCCCCGCATCCCCTCGTACAGGAACACCCGGGTGAGCTCGGCGCTTCCGCCCTCCAACAGCCGTACGCCCGCACTGCCGGCCGGTCGGCCGCCGTATCGGCCGACGAGCAACTGCCCGACCGGCGCGGTGAGTTCGGAGCCCGTGCAGGCGGCGATCTCACGTTCCAGCTCGTCGGGATCGGTCCTGCGCCCCTCGTGGAGCAGGTACCAGCGGTCGCTGACCTCCGTGTAGTACGCCCGCCAGAGCGCGGCGGCGACGGGGGAGTCGAAGGGTTCCGGGGCGACGGTCCATGTCGTCATGGCGCCCATTCTCGGGAGCGCGCCTATACCGCCCGCAACCGAATATGCGTCACCCCCGGCGAGTCGAGAACCTGCGTCTTGCGCCACTCGACGTGCTGGTCGCCGAGCCCGTCGAAGAGCCGCCGGCCCCCGCAGGCGAGCACCGGGACCACGTGGAGCATCAGCTCGTCCAGCCATCCGGCCCGGATGAACTGCCGCACCAGGTCCGCCCCTCCGGCCAGCGAGACGTCCTTGTCCCCGGCCGCCTCCCGGGCGAGGGCGAGGGCGTGTCCGGGGCCCTCGGTGACGAAGTGGAAGGTGGTGCCGCCCTGCTTCACGAGGGACGCGCGCGCGTGGTGGGTGACGACGTGAACCGGCATGTGGAAGGGCGGGTCGTCGCCCCACGGAAGCTCGCCGCTGACGTACATGCCGTGCCCCATGACCACGGCGCCCGGCCGCTCGATCCACTCCGCGATCAGCCGGTCGTCGGGGCCGGTCTCCCCTCCCTCCATCCCCTGCATCCTCCGGAACGTCCGCAGCCCGTACAGCCACTGGTGCAGCCGCTCCCCGCCGATGCCGAGCGGGTGTTCGCGCCCCGAGTCGGGCCCGGCGACGTACCCGTCGAGCGACATGGCCAGCCGTGCGATGACCTCACCCATGACAATCTCCTCAGTCGGTGACTTGCTCTACACCTGTGCGTCGATCGGGCCTGTGCCGAATCGACACGCCGTCGCCACGCATGTGCAGACCGTTTGGGTGTCCCCAACCGGGCTACCCGGTCGGGGAAACCGGCCCGTACGGAGAGCCGGTTGGGTCGAAAACCCGGAAGGCACTCATGTCCACAGGCGTGATCATCGCTCTGATCGTGATCGTGGCGGCCATCGTGATCGTCGCGGCCGTCCTGATGCTGCGGGCCCGGCGCGGGCCCGGTGGCCAGAACCTGAAGCGGCGCTTCGGGCCCGAGTACGACCGGGCAGTGGCCCGGCACGACGGGGACGCCAAGGCGGCCGAACAGGAACTGGCCGAACGCGTGGAGCGGCACGGATCGCTGCGCGAGCGGGCCCTGGAGCCCGCGCAGCGCGAGCAGTACGAAGCCCGCTGGACGGCCGCTCAGGAGCGGTTCGTCGACTCGCCGCGGGAGGCCGTGGCCGAGGCGGACCGGCTGCTCGCCGAGCTGGCCGGCGCCCGGGGCTTCCCGGACGGCGCGCAGTACGACGAACAGCTCGACGCGCTGTCCGTCCACCACGCACACCACGTGCACGGCTACCGGCGCGTGCACCGCGTCGCCGCCGCGGCCGGCAGCGGGGCGCAGAACGGCGACGGCCGGTCCGGCACCGAGGAGATGCGCGAGGCCATGGTCGAGGCACGGGCCCTGTTCGAGGACCTGGTGCGCCCGGCCCGGCACCGGGAGGAGTCCCGGAAGTCCGTCGAAAGGTCCGACGGCGGTACGGCGCAGGGCCGCGATGACGGCCGTGCCCATCAGCCGTGGGGATTCACCAGGCGCCACCACGCGAAGGGGAGTTGAGCGAACATGACGGATGCGACGAGCGGTGCGGGCGCCGAGGGCGCCCCGCGCGACGGGAAGCCGAGGGGGCGGGCGACGGTTCCACCGGCGGCCCCGGGCCGTGACCCGGTGACGGGCGGGAAGGTACCGGGCAACGTGCCGACGGACACGACCGCCGGACGGGGCCGTGAGACGGGCCAGGGCGGCGGCGCAGCCACCGGTGCCACCGGCACGTCCGGTGGGTTCGGCGGCGAGACCGCCACGGGCCGCGACAACGCCTCGACCCCTGCGGGCATCCCGGGCACCCCGGCGCCGCCGGGCACCCCGGGCAGCCACGGCCCCTCCGGGACCTCAGGGGACGCGGCGCCGCTGGTCACCGGTTCCGAGCAGAGCCACGGCGGCCACGGCTCCGAGCGCGGTGACGGCGCCCACGACGGCACCCACGGCTCGGGTCTGCTGCCGCACGACGAGAGCGACAAGCTAGCCCAGCGGTTGCAGCACGCCGTCGCCGGTTTCGTGGACGAGCCGAAGACCGCGGTCGAGGAGGCCGACCACGTACTGGAGGAGGCCGCCGCCCGCTTCACCGACGCGGTGACGCAGCGACGCCGTACCCTGCGCAACTCGTGGCAGGCCACGGACAGCGGCACCGAGGGCATGCCGACGACGTCCACCGACACCGAACAACTCCGCCTGGCCCTGCGGGACTACCGCGAACTGGCGGAGCGGCTGCTGCGTATCTGATGCGTATCCGCTGAGGCCTTCAGATCTTCGGAAGACCTTCAGAAGGCGCCTTCAGGCCTGAGCCGCCCGGCGTTCCCGCCACTGCCGTACGACGTCCTCGACGTCGTACGGCTTCATTCCCAGCGGGGGGCCGGGCGGCGGCTTGAACATCATGTCGCGGATCTTGACGTTGACCTCGGCGAGGATCTTCCGGACGATCCGCTCCGAGGGTGCCGCGTACGCCGCCGCGAGCGCGTCCTCGGCCTCCTTGCGCAGCGCGAGCGTCGGCGGCAGGACGGCCAGGCCCTCGCGGGCCATCTTCTGTTTGATCCACCACATTTCGTCGTACGAGGTGTCGGTGCCGTGCGGCAACGGCTTTCCCAGGCCGGGGAGTTGGGCGAACTCACCGCGGCTCTCGGCATCGCGGATCTGCTTGTCGACCCAGGACTCGAACGGAACTCCGGGTGGCTTTCGCTCGGTCATGAGTCCATTGTGCCGGACGGCCCTGGGCCGGGCGATCTATCATGCGGCGGCTGTGTAAGGACACTTCAGGAGGAGCGCACGTGCTCGAACTCACCATGGCCACCGTCTCCGCGGCGGAGGAGGGTGCCACGGCCGGCATGCTCATGGCCGACTCGCCCAGCGAGCCGGGGTCCGTGCTGCGGGTGGGCCGGGACAGGGCCGTGTGCCGTCTCGCGACACCCGACGACTGGCTGTTCGTCTCCCGGGTCCACCTGGAGTTCCTCTGCGGACCCGACGGCACCTGGCACGTGACCTGGCTGCAGGGCTCGCAGCCCGACCCGTCCTCCGAGGTCCGCCTCACCGTCGGCGAGTACGCGCAGCCGATCACCTACGGCGGGACCGTGCCGCTGCCCCGGGGCGGCAGCGGCGAGATCATCGTCCAGGACCGCACCGCCCCGCGCAGCGTCAACGTCGGCTTCTACCACGAGGTGTGAGGGGCAGGGGCTACGCGAGGACCCGCGCCAGCGCGAAGCCGTCGTAGCCCTTGCTGCCCACCGTCTGGATCGCCGTACCGCTCAGCCGCGGGTGCTTGCCGATCAGTTCGATGGCGGTCCGGGTGCCCTGGACGTCGGGGGCGGTGCTGTCGGCGTCGACGACCCGGCCGTCCCGCACCACGTTGTCGACGACGATCAGACTGCCCGCGCGGGTGAGCCGCAGCGCCCACTCCACGTAGTGCGGGTTGTTGCCCTTGTCGGCGTCGATGAAGACCAGGTCGAAGGGGGCCGGGTTCTCGTCGGCCAGCTTGGGCAGTGACTCCAGGGCCGCGCCCACCCGCACCTCGACCAGCTTGTCCAGGCCCGCGCGGGCGATGTTGCGGGTGGCGACCTCGGCGTGCCGGGGGCTGTACTCCAGGGAGATGAGGCGGCCGTCGGCGGGCAGCGCGCGGGCCAGCCAGATGGTGCTGTAGCCGCCGAGGGTGCCGATCTCCAGGATGGTGCGGGCGCCCTGGATCTCGGCGAGGAGCTGGAGGAGCTTGCCCTGGGGCGCCGTGACGTTGACGCGCGGCAGCTCGGCCGCCTCGCTGTCGCGCAGGGCCGCCTCCAGTGCCTCGTCGTCCCGCGCGAGGTGGGTGGTGAAGTAGTCGTCGACGTCGTCCCAGCGCTGCGACTCGCTCATGCACCTGTGCCTTTCGTATGGCTAGTTAGAATTGCTAACTAGCTGTGCTAACGAATATAGTCGCGCGCCGGTTCCCTGTCCGGGACTTCCCGCGGCGGGTTTCAGCCGTTCGGCCCAGACGGCGCTAGCGCTCGACCGACGGTGGCGAGCCCGGCAGCGGCCGTCCCGCCGACTCCGCCATGAACCACACCGCCACGCCGCCGATCACGGCCGCGGCCATCATGTAGTAGGCGGGCATCATCATGTTCCCGGTCGCGCCGATCAGCGCCGTCACCACCAGCGGGGTCGTTCCGCCGAAGAGCGAGACCGACACGTTGAAGCCGATGGACAGGGAGCCGTAGCGGACCTTCGTCGGGAACAGCGCCGGCAGCGCGGAGGGCATCGCCGCCGTGAAGCAGACCAGCAGCAGGCCCAGCGCGCCCATGCCGAGCGCGACGGCGAACAGGCTGCCCTGGCGGATCAGCAGCAGGGCCGGGACGGACAGCAGCAGGAAGCCCGCGCAGCCCGCGGCGATGACGGGACGGCGGCCGATCCGGTCGGTCAGGGCGCCCGCGAAGGGCTGGACCACCATCATCAGGGCCATCACGCCGAGGACGACGAGCAGGCCGTGCGTCTCGTCGTACTTGAGCTCACTGGTCAGGTAGCTCGGCATGTACGACAGCAGCATGTAGTCGGTGACGTTGAAGACCAGTACGAGACCGACGCAGAGCAGCAGGGCACGCCACTGGCCGCTGATCATCTCGCGCAGCGGCACCTTCGGGCGGTCCGCCTCGGCCTTCGCGACCTCGGCCGCGAACGCCGGGGTCTCCTCCAGGCGCAGCCGCAGGTAGAGGCCGATGATGCCCATCGGGCCCGCGATCAGGAACGGGATCCGCCAGCCCCAGCTCAGCAGGTCGTCGGTGGACAGCAGGGCGGTCATCAGCGTGACCAGGCCCGCGCCGCAGATGTAGCCGGCCAGCGTGCCGAACTCCAGCCAGCTGCCGAGGAAGCCGCGCCGCTTGTCGGGGGCGTACTCGGCGATGAAGGTGGAGGCACCCGCGTACTCGCCGCCGGTGGAGAAGCCCTGCACCAGGCGGGCGGCCAGCAGGAGCAGCGGAGCGCCGACGCCGATCGTGGCGTACGAGGGGATGAGACCGATGGCGAAGGTGCCCGCGGCCATCATGATCATGGTGACGGCGAGGACCTTCTGCCGGCCGACGCGGTCACCGAGCGGCCCGAAGACCATGCCGCCGAGCGGGCGGACCAGGAAGGCCGCGGCGAAGGCGCCGAACGTGGAGAGCAGCTGGGCGGTGGGGTCGCCGGACGGGAAGAAGACCTTGCCCAGCGTGACCGCGATGTAGCTGTAGACACCGAAGTCGAACCATTCCATCGCGTTGCCCAGCGCGGCGGCCTTCACGGCACGCTTCACGAGAGCCGGGTCGGTGACGGTGGCGTTCTCCGGGGTGGGGACGGGGGACGGGGAGGGGGCGACTGTGGCAGTCGGCAAAACGACGCTCGCCTGCTTTCGACGGGGACGGGGAGTGGCCTGCGCGACGGCGCCGGCGAGCAGGCAGAAAATCGACCATAGGGGTACTTGTCCTGTTCACGTGCCGTACACGGTTGCTTGCAGGGTGCACGTAAATGCGCTGTATGCAGGCCCGTGCCCCGGCCCCGGAGTGGATTTCCCGGTGACTCGTTGTGATCCTTCTCGCGTCCTGCGCAGGCAACCGAATCTCCGGCGGACTATCGTCATCCGGACAAAAGGAGAGCGGACGTCAGGTGAAGCAGGGGTTGCCCGCGTCTCTCTCCGGGGGATGGTGCGAGCCCTCAAGGGTTCGCTGAGCGATCCGGCGCAGCGATGCGTGGGACGACCGGGGCGGGAGGCCGACGCGGCGTGGCAAATGCGGAGCAGGGCGGGCGACCGGCAAAAGCGTTCGGGGCGACAGCCGTCGGCCCGGCCACGCCTGCCCAGGCCCGCCTCCGCGCGGCCCGGCTCGGCCTGTGGCTGGTCGCCGTGGTCCTCGCCGTACGGCAGGTTGCCGTCGTCCTCAGTACCCCGCGGGGGGACCGGCTGACGGATCTCGAGACCTGGGTCGGTCCGAACGGCGTCCTGCATGTGAAGGGCTCGCTGTACGACTCGACGCGCTTCACCGGTACCCCGTTCGGGGGACTGGTCATGAAGCCGCTCACCAGAGCCGCCGAACAGGCCCTCGGCTGGGGCTGGATCTTCGGCACCCTGCTGCTGGTCGTCGCGCTCGGCCTGGTCGCGGCCCGCGCCCTGCCCCAGCCCGTCAGCCGCCGCACCTCCCTGCTCGCCGCACCGGTCGCGATCAGCCTCCTGATGCTGTCGCTGCCGGTGCGCAACACCCTCTGGCTCGGCCAGACCAGCATCATCCCGGTCCTGCTCGTGCTGCTCGGCTGCTTCGCCGTACGCGGCCAGCGCGTCAGCGGCCTGCTCATCGGCTTCGCCGCCGCCCTCCAGCCCACGGTCCTGCTCTTCGCCCCGCTGCTGTGGTTCACCGGCCGCCGCAAGGCAGCCCTGTCCACCGGCGTCACGTTCGCCGGATGTACGGCGCTCGCCTGGGCGGCGATGCCGCACGACTCGTACACCTACTGGGTGCACCACATGGCCGGCGTGGGCCTCGGCGGCAAGGCCGACGACCTCGCCAACCAGTCCCTGCACGGGTTCCTGCTCCGCCTGGGCCTGTCCGGCCCCCTGGAGATCGCCCTCTTCCTGCTGCTGGGCGCCGCGGTCGCCGCCCTCGGCCTGAGCCGCGCCGTGCGCTACGCCCGCGACGGACAGCTCCTGCTCGCCGTCGCGATCACCGGCTGCGCGGCGATCGCCGTCTCGCCGACCACCTGGCAGCACCAACTGCTGTGGGTGCTGCTCGCGGTCGTCGGCCGGGTCGGCAAGCGGGCCTCCGACCGGTACGTGTGGCCGGTCGCCGTCGTCCTGGTGATGTCGCTGCCCGCGAAGATGATGCTGCCGAACATGTCGGCGCTGTTCGCCCTGCGGGACAACGCGGTGCTGCTCGCGGCCGTCGCGGCGGCCACCGTCATCCCGTTCCTGTCCCGCACCTCGCCGTACTACCAGTCACCGATTCCGACGCAGTACGCCGCGCCCGTCCCCGCACGCTTCGGGCGCATCCCGCTGCTGCCCTTCCTGCGCCGGGTCCTCAGCCGCCCCAACCTCCTGCTCGAGCTGCTGCTCATCCGTGTGACGTACGCCGCCTACCAGCGGGTCCGCCTCGCGGCGACCGGCGGCTCCAACTCGGCCGGCCGGGCCAGGGCCGAGGAGCACGGCCACCAGATCCACGACATGGAGCGATGGCTCCACATCGACATCGAGCACTGGGCCAACCACGCGGTCGTCAGGGTCGACTGGATCCGCGACTTCTTCGACTTCTACTACACGTCGTTCCACTTCGTCGTCCCGCTCAGCGTCCTCGCCGTCCTGTACTGGCGCCGCCCCGTCGACTACCGCTGGGGCCGCTCCTCCCTCGGCTTCGCCACCCTGCTCGCCCTCGTGGGCTTCTGGCTCTACCCGCTCGCCCCGCCGCGCCTGATGCCGAACCTCGGCATCATCGACACCGTGCACGGCGTCCAGGACTTCTCCAAGCCGGACTACGGCACCCTGACCGCCCTCACCAACCAGTACGCGGCGATGCCGTCCCTCCACTTCGGCTGGTCCCTGTGGTGCGGGCTCGTCATCGCGATCATCGCGCCGAGACGGTGGATGAAGGCCCTGGGTCTGCTGCACCCGCTCTTCACGGCCACGGCGATCGTGGTGACGGGCAACCACTGGGTGCTGGACGCGGCGGGCGGTGCGGTGGTCGTGGTGGCGGGCTTCGGGCTGACGTACCTGTTCCAGGGGCCGCGGGCCCGGCTGACGACGACCGTCGCCGCCGACAGGGAACCGGCCCTGGTGAAGGACCTGAAGGACCCCGCTCCGAGCTGAACCGGTGAGGTCGGGGCTGTGGGCCCCGGTCGGACGGGCCGACGGCGCCGGGAAGCCGTCGGCCCGAGTACCGGCCCGGTCAGCCGGTGCTGACCTGGAGTTCCTTGACGCCGTTGATCCACGCGGAGCGCAGTCGCCGGGGGTCGCCCGTCGGCCTGAGACCGGGCATCGCGTCGGCGATCGCGTTGAAGATGAGGTCGATCTCCAGGACGGCCAGGGACTTGCCGAGGCAGTAGTGCGGGCCTCCGCCGCCGAAGCCGAGGTGGGGGTTCGGGTCGCGGGTGACGTCGAAGGTGTCCGGGTTCTCGAACACCTCGGGGTCGTGGTTGGCGGAGGCGTAGAAGAGGCCGACCCGGTCGCCCTTCTTGATCCGCTTGCCGCCGAGTTCGGTGTCCTGGGTGGCGGTGCGCTGGAAGGAGTTGACCGGCGTGGCCCAGCGGACGATCTCCTCGGCGGCGGTCGCCGGCCGCTCCGCCTTGTACAGCTCCCACTGCCCGGGGTTCGTGAGGAAGGCGTGCATGCCGTGGGTGATGGCGTTGCGCGTGGTCTCGTTGCCCGCGACGGCCAGCATCAGCACGAAGAACCCGAACTCGTCCGAGTTGAGGTTGCCCTCGTCCTCGGCCGACACCAGCGTCGTCACGATGTCCTTGGCCGGGCACTGCTTGCGGTCGGCGGCCATGTTCATCGCGTAGGCGATGAGTTCGGTGGCCGATTCCTGGCCGACCTCCTCGGTGATCGCGTACTCCGGATCGTCGTACGAGATCATCTTGTTGGACCAGTCGAAGATCTTGGCCCGGTCGTCCTGCGGGATCCCGATGAGCTCGGCTATCGCCTGGAGCGGCAGTTCGCAGGCGACCTCGGTGACGAAGTCGAAGGAGCCGGAGCGGGCGCGTGCCTGTGTGACGATCGCGTGGGCTCGGGCGCGCAGGGTGTCCTCCAGGGCCCGGATGGCCCGCGGGGTGAACACGCGCTGCACGATCTGGCGGACGCGGGTGTGTTCCGGCGGATCCATGTTGAGCAGGATCAGCCGCTGGGCGTCGATCGCGTCGCGCTCGATGTGCTCGTTGAAACGGATGATCGCCGTGTTGAGGTACGAGGAGAAGAGCTCCGGGTGCGTCGAGACGTACTTGACGTCCGCGTGCCGGGTGACGGCCCAGTACCCGTCGTCCTGGAAGCCGGCGATGTTCGAGGTCTGGGGGATCCAGCGGACCGGCTCCGCCTGGCGCAGCTCGGCGAACTCCGGCAGCGGGACACGGTGTTGCAGAAGGTCGGGGTCGGTGAAGTCGAACCCGTCGGGGAGAGCTGGACAGGGCATGGGCGACTCCAGCTGAGAGTCCGGGCCGTGGTGTTGTCTGACGGTCCATCAGGAATGAGGTCGCCGTGAAGGTAGTAACGGGTTCTAGAAGTAGCAAGGGGTGTGGCGCCTCGAATTGACTGCACGCCCCTTGCGGTGGCGGGCGACCGGTCAGCAGACTGCTGGTGGAACTAGAACACGTACTAGTTCCGCGTGGCGGGCCGGGCCGGGACGCCCCCGCGCCGCGCGGGTACCGGAGGAGAGGAACTCCCCATGGCCGCGGAACCCGTGATCGTCGAGGCCGTACGCACCCCCATCGGCAGGCGCGGCGGTGCCCTCGCCAACCTGCATCCCGCCTACCTCCTGGGCGAGACCTACCGTGAACTCCTCGGCCGCACCGGCATCCCCGCCGACTGCGTCGAACAGATCGTCGGCGGCACGGTCACCCACGCCGGCGAACAGTCCATGAACCCCGCGCGCACGGCGTGGCTGACGGTCGGGCTGCCGTACGAGACGGCGGCGACGACGGTCGACGCGCAGTGCGGATCCTCGCAGCAGGCCTCGCACATGGTCGCCAACATGATCGCCGCGGGTGTGATCGACGTGGGCATCAGCTGTGGCGTCGAGTCGATGTCACGGGTGCCGCTGGGATCCGGGTCGAAGCACGGGCCGGGCAAGCCGTTCCCCGACGAGTGGAACGTGGATCTGCCGAACCAGTTCGAGGCGGCGGAGCGGATCGCGCGCCACCGGGGCCTGACCCGGGAGAACGTCGACTCGCTGGGGCTGATCTCGCAGGAACGGGCCGCGGTGGCCTGGGCCGAGGAGCGCTTCAAACGCGAGACGTTCGCCGTGCAGGTGCCGACGACGGAGGAGGAGCAGCGGGCCGGGCAGGGCATGTGGCGGCTGGTCGACCGTGACGAGGGACTGCGCGACACGTCCATGGAGGCGCTGGCCCGGCTCAAGCCGATCATGCCGAAGGCCGTCCACACCGCGGGCAACTCGTCCCAGATCAGCGACGGTTCGGCGGCGATCATGTGGGCGTCCAAGCGGATGGCCCGCGCGCTGAAACTGCGACCCCGGGCGCGGATCGTCGCGCAGGCGCTGGTGGGTGCCGACCCGCACTTCCACCTGGACGGGCCGATCGACGCGACGCGGGCGGTGCTGGGGAAGGCCGGCATGTCGATGAAGGACGTCGACGTCGTCGAGATCAACGAGGCGTTCGCGTCCGTGGTGCTGAGCTGGGCGCAGGTCTTCGAGCAGGACCTGGAGAAGGTCAACGTCAACGGCGGCGCGATCGCGCTCGGGCACCCCGTCGGCGCGACGGGAGCCCGCCTCATCACGACCGCGTTGCACGAACTGGAGCGAGTGGACAAGGAGTTCGCGCTGGTGACGATGTGTGCCGGGGGCGGGTTGGCCACCGGGACGATCATTCAGCGGCTCTAGTCGACGTCCAGGAGACGAAGGTGGTGAGCCCGGCGGGGGTGATGGTGAGGATCGCTCCCGCCGGGTTTCGCGCAGTGCCCAAGAGAGCGCAGTGCCCAAGAGAAACGTGCCCGTGCCCGGGTCCGTCCCGTGCCCGTGCCCGTGCGCTGAGGGTCGCTACTCGTGCGCTGAAGCCGTAAGCGCCGGCCCCCCCGCCACCAGAGCCGTGACCGGCAGCGGAACGCCCGGCCCGTGGTGCGACACCAGCCATGCCCCGAGTGCCGCGCCCGCGAACATCGCGACCACCGAGGCCGTGCGGCGGGAGGAGTGCGTGCCACGGCGCCGTCCGCGCGGGAGTCGGCGGCGAGGCCGGTCGGGGTCAGCGTGAGGACCGTTGTCGCCAGGTCGCGTACGCCGAGGCGGCGGACGGTCGCGTTGCGCAGGCCCATCACGAAGGTCTGACCGCGATCAGGGTGTGGATCGTCGCCGTGGCGTCGGGGGCGGCGAAGGCGACCACCGATGACGCGCCGAGCAGCAGTGCCTCCGTGGCGAGGGTGAGACGGGCCCAGGTGCGGCGGGAACCCTTGCCCAGGCCTGCCGCGAGGCTCTGGCTCGTTGCGCCGGGGAACGTGCCGGGGGGCCTCCGGCCGGGTCGGCCGGGCAGGTGACAGATTAACCAATCGATCTTTGACCCCCATTCCGGATGCTCTCTACATTCATTTGTGAATGCGCATGGGCACTGCCTCCGGATCGGCCACGGCGAGGGCCGGGTAATCCGTGCCGGCCGATTTCCTCGGCGGCCCGGACGCGCCCCGGCCCGACCCCGCTGGGCGCCCGCCGGATGTCGGCCCACCGCGTGGAACGGGTGAGGGGAGGACGCAGCCGGTGCGTGTGCACCACGGGAGCGGCACCCCTTTCCGGCCTTCGAGAATTAACCGGCCGCACGATATCGGCGATTTCCGGGCGAGCGCATTCACGACCTGCCTGCCAATGGGCCGTGCCGATTCCGCTTGCTTGGCGGAATCGGTGCGGAGAAAAGGAGTCGACCATGCGTGTACTCATCGCGGCCACCCCCGGTATCGGCCATGTCTTCCCGATCGTTCCGCTGGCCTGGGCCCTGCGCCTGGCGGGCCACGAGGTGCTCGTCGCGACCGGCGGTGACGGCCTCGACGTACGGAACGCCGGCCTTCCGGTGGAGGACACCTGCCCGGGGACGGACGCCGTCGGGCTGGCCATGCGCACGTTCCTGGAGCACCCCGAGGTGGCGGCGGAGTGGGAGGCGACGGACCGCTCCGACTTCGACGCCAACCAGCGCTTCTACGGCAAGCTGATGAGCCATCAGGCCGACCTGGTGGACGCCTATGTGAGGGTGGCGCAGGACTTCCGCCCCGACGTGGTCGTCCACTCGTCGATGAGCGTGCTGGGCCTGGTGGCCGCGGCGAAGCTCGGGGTGCCCGCCGTGGAACACGGTTACGGACTGACCCGTACGACGCGGTACGTGGACCGGGTCCGGGCGTGGAACGAGGAGATCTTCGACCGTCACGGGGTGGACCTCCCCGCCGCGATGCACCACATCGACGTCGCGCCGCCGAGCCTGGTCGGCGGCGCCGACTCTGGCTGGAAGATGCGCTACCTGCCCTACAACGGCGGCGCGGTGCTGCCCTCGTGGTTGACGGCTCCGTCGGAGCGGCCGCGGATCGCGGTCACGCTCGGCACCACGGCGCCGGCCTTCGACGGGCTCGGCCAGCTGGACCGGGTGATCGCGCTCGCTCCGGACGTGGACGCCGAGTTCGTGCTGGCGCTCGGCAGTGCGGACACCAGCACCCTCGGGGAACTGCCCGACAACGTGCGCCTCGTGGAGTGGGTGCCGCTGAACCTGCTGCTCCGCACGTCCGCAGGGCTCGTCCACCACGGCGGCTCCGGCACGTCGCTGGGCGCCCTGGAGGCGGGGGTGCCGCAGATCCTGATGCCCGACGAGGGCGACCGCTACGTGAACGCGTCCGCCGTGGCGGAGCGGGGGGCGGGTCTGTCGGTGCGCAGCGAGGACCTGACCAAGGACGCGATCGACCAACTGCTGCACGACGAGGTGATGCGCGCGGTGGCGCGCGAGGTGCGGGCGGAGATGCACGCGATGCCGTCGCCCGTGGAGGTGGAGGCCCGGATCCGCGCGGTCGTGGAGGGCTGAGCCGGCCGCCGCCCGCAGGTCACGGGCCGGC
>NZ_JBHXSG010000047.1:0-78484 GCF_042714835.1 Streptomyces sp. NPDC058678
CCGGAGAATGTCCTGGTCCGGGACGAGCCTGTGGGCCCCGGATTAATCCGGGGCCCACAGGCACGCTGCTGATTGCGGGGTTACCAGCGATACCAGCGGCCCTTGCGGCCGCCTGTGTCCGCGGAGCGCATGACGAAGCCGAGCAGCCAGACGACCAGCACGATGACGGCGATCCACCACAGTGCCTTCAGCGCGAAACCTGCGCCGAAGAGGATCAGGGCCAGCAGAAGAACGAGAAGCAGGGGAACCATAGTTATCAACCTCCGTCGCTCCTCGTGCCCGGCGAATGCAAGAACACACGGTCGATTTCCCTGGTTTCTCCACTGCTCTTGCGGGCACTGAACCCCGTCCCTCCACGGTGTTCACCTGGGGCCGGTGGGCGGCTTTCGGTTCGGTCGAGTTCCATGCAGAGTGGCGCAGGCGCAGCCCGGTACGTGACACGATCGACGCCTTCCGTCGGCACACGATCGACTACTAGCCCGCAGGTTCGCTACGGCCCACCTTTCTGCTGGGCTGTGCGGGGCGGTGCCGCCTTGATCCCCAAGCTGGCTGCATTGCCGACGGCGGACCTTCGTTGAGCAGATTCCTGGGCTGACCCGCCGTCACGCTCAGCGGACTGACCGGCTGCGTTCGGCCTTGGCCGAGGTGGGCCTCGCTTTGGCCGGCCGCGCCGGCGCCCGCCTTGCGGACGTCTTCGGCATCTCCGCCAGCCGCAGCACGGTATTGCGGCTGGTCGATGCGATGCCGGGCCCTCAGCCGTCGGCCCCGCGGGTGGTGGGCATCGACGAGTACGCGATGCGCAAGGGCCGTGTCTACGGGACTGTGCTGGTTGATGTCGAAACCCGCAGGCCCGTGGATCTGCTGCCCGACCGCGAGGCGGCCACCGTCGCTGCCTGGCTTGCTGAGTGTCCCGGGATTGAGGTGGTCTGCCGCGACCGTGCCCCCTTCTTCGCCGAAGGCGCCAGCACCGGGGCACCCACTGCGGTGCAGGTCGCAGATCGCTTCCATCTCTGGCGCAACCTTGGTGAGGCAGCCGAGCGGTGCGTGTCGCGCCATCGGTCCTGTCTGCGAGCGCCATTCGCGTTGCCCGGCTCCGAGAAGCTGACCGTCGTGATCGTGTTGGTCTTCGGCGTGCTGATCGCCCCTACCGCGTTCGGCCAGACCATCCTTGACGTCGTTGGCTAACTCGCTCAGGGAGGGAGGGCGGGATGGGCGGCGCGGACGCTGCCGGGGATCGGGGCGCACTCGCCGGTGTTGCGCGCCGGGCGGGGCCGCCGCGCCGGGCCGCCGACGGTGTGACGGCTCAAGGACCCCACCGCATGGCTCAGGAAAGCCCGCCCAGCCCTCCGGCCCCGGTCCCTCGCCCCGTTCTCTCCCTGGCCCAGGACTGCGGGCAATGCCATGAATGGGGCACCGTCGTCACCCCCGACGGCCACCATGAGCTGTGTCCGGCCTGCCAGCACCACACCAGCGGGGTCATCGACCCGTCCGTGTCTGAGGAGACGGTCGACCGCGCGTCCGCTCACCCGTGATACTCGCGAGCCCTCACCCAGCACGACATCACGCACCGGTGGGTGGTCACATCAGGCGGCCTGCCGGGTTCCCGCCGGGATCGTCGGCCAGCACGATGGCGGCCATGATGCGCTTGCCCACCGGTTCGCGTCGCATCTCGAAGCTGCGGCATGCGCCGATCACGATTTCGAGGCCGTGCTGTCCGACCCGGCCCGGATCAGGGCTCCGGGCCACCGGCAGCGTCGGATCGGTGTCCCACACGCTGACCTCCACGGCACCGCCGTTGATCTCCAAGTCCAGCAGGCACGGGCCGGGCGCGTATTTGTGCGCGTTGGTCACCAGCTCGCTGACCACCAGCTGCACCAGGCCCATCGCACGGTCCGACACCGCATGAGACAAATCAGCGTGAGACAAACCAGCCAGTTTGAACCTGCGCTCCGGATATCCCGCACTGTGCCTGGAGTGTCTCCCGATGCCGAGTCCGTGATCCCAGCTGTAGGCAGTCGATGCATCCGTTGAGCCCTTTGACGCTGAGGAAGTCGGCGGAATGACCGACCCTGAAGACCCGTACCGCAGCATCCGGCGGACCGAATACACCCTGCTTCTGATCGTCGTGGTCCTGGGCGCCGTCGGGGTGGTGACCGAAACGGTGTGGTTGCTAGTGATCGCGGCATGGGTCCTGATCGCCGCCGGCCTGATGGAGATGTTCTTCCGGCCTTGACCATGCTCCGCCTGGCGTGGTTTCAGCAGTTTCAACTGGGTCAGGCTGGGAGGGGAACAAGGCCGAGGACGAGCTCAGCCGACGCGTGCCCACCCCGGATGCGGCCGCCAGGGCTGAGGTCCGCATACTCGGTGATCATCGGGTTCGGTGACCGGTGCGTTGCGCAGGTAGGCAAGGCCAATGGGGGACAGGTGGGGGATATGCAGGACGCCAACAAACTGGCGGTGCCGGAAGTGGTGGACAGTCCAGCTCTGAGGGCACAGCCGACCGGGAGTCTGGCGCGGTGGTTGCTGCATCATCGGGTGCAGCCGGTCGGGCCGGCGGCCGGTGAGGGGCATACCGAGCCGCACGCCTGGTGGAAGGTGATGTGTCTGACCGGGGTGGACTACTTCTCCAGCTTGGCCTACGTGCCGGCGATCGCGGCGCTTGCGGCAGGGGCGGTGTCGCCGCTCGCGACTTTGCTGATCGTGGCGTTGACCCTGGTGGGCATGCTGCCGATGTACCGGCGGGTGGCGCGGGAGAGCCCGCACGGAGCCGGGTCGGTGGCGATGCTGGAGGATCTGCTGCCGTTTTGGCGGGGCAAGCTGTTCGTGCTGGTCCTGCTCGGCTTCGTGGCCACGTCGTGGATCATCACGATCACCTTGTCTGCCGCGGACGCCTCCGTCCACATGGTGGAGAACCCTTACCTGCCCCATGCCCTGCACGGTCATGAGGTCGCCATCACGGTGGCGTTGTTGCTGGTCCTCGGAGGGGTGTTCCTGCTCGGGTTCAGCGAAGCGGTCAGTGTGGCCATCCCGCTTGTCGCGGTCTTCCTGGTGCTCAACGCCGTGATTATCGCCGTCGGATTGGTGGATGTGTTCACCACGCCGGGGGCATGGTCGGCGTGGACGGACGCGCTCGTCGAGGGCGGAGGCGGGTTCGGCGATCTGGTGGGGCCGGCACTGGTGGCGTTTCCGCTGCTGGTGCTGGGGCTGTCCGGCTTCGAGACGGGGGTGAGCATGATGCCGCTCGTGTCCGCCGACGGCGCCGACGCTGAGCAGCGGCTGCGTTCGCGGATCCGCAACACCCGCAGGCTGCTGACCACCGCCGCGCTCATCATGAGCGTCTACCTGCTGTCCGCGAGTTTCGTGACCACCGTCCTCATTCCTCACAAGGAGTTCGAGCCCGGTGGCGGGGCCAACGGCCGTGCACTGGCCTGGCTGGCTCACGAGAACGTCGGGGAGGCGTTCGGTACCGTCTATGACGTCAGCACCATCTTGATCCTGTGGTTCGCGGGCGCATCCGCGATGGCGGGGTTGGTCAACATCGTCCCGCGGTACCTGCCCCACTACGGCATGGCCCCGGAGTGGGGACGCGCGGTACGCCCCGTCGTGATGGTCTACACCGCCCTGTGTGTTCTCATCACCATCGCGTTCGACGCCGACGTCGACGCCCAGGCCGGCGCCTACGCCACGGGTATCCTGGCCATGATGGTCTCCGGCGCCTTCGCCGTCACCGTCTCGGTCGTACGCCGCCGCCAGCGCGCGACTGCCACAGGCTTCGCAGCTCTCACCGCGGTCCTGCTCTACGCCCTGGTGGCGAACATCGTCGACAAGCCCGACGGCATCGCCATCTCCGGCATGTTCATCTCCGGCATCATCGCTGTGTCGCTGATCTCCCGGGTGTCGCGCACCACCGAACTGCGCGCCGACCGCATCGTCTTCGACGAGGCTGCCCGCCGGTTCATCACCGACACCCTCACCCACGACAACTCCATCAACATCATCGCCAACCGCCGCCAGGCCGGAGACGGCGACGAGTACTCGGCCAAGGAGCGCGAGCAGCGCGGCAGCAATCCGGTGCCCGCCCCGGCCGATGTGCTGTTCGTGGAGATCGACGTGGTCGACCCGTCCGACTTCAGCGAAGTCCTCGCCGTCCGCGGCGTCGAAGTCGACGGCTACCGCATCCTGCGCGCCGAGGCCCCGGCCGCCCCGAACGCCATCGCCGCGATCCTGCTCGCCCTCCGCAACGCCACCGGCGTGCAGCCGCACTGCTACTTCGCGTGGGCCGAAGGGAGCCCGCTGATGCACATGTTCCGCTACTTCCTGCTCGGCCGCGGCGACACCGCTCCGGTCACCCGCGAGATCATCCGCAGCAACGAACCCGACCCCGACCGCCGCCCCGGCATCCACGTCGGCGGCTGACTCAGCGCTCCGTCCAGCGAAGACGACGCCCGGGACCTGCCCGATGGGTCAGTGACGAGCCGGACTGTCGATCTCTGGGGCGGGGTGATCTGACTGATCCTCAATGGGCTCAGTTGGAGCCGCACTTGCCGAAGAACACCGGTCGGGGTGGACGGTGGAAGGACCACCGGCAGGTCATCAAGTGGTCCAAGGTGGGTGTGGACTCCACCGTGTGTCGTGCTCATCAGCACGCCGCTGTGCACACAAGCAGGCGTCGCGGAAATAGGACTCGGTGGCGTCGCCGGCCATCTTGAACTGCACCAGGTAATTGCCGTCGGCCTTGGTATCGAAGGTCTCGGCGACGGGTCCCGCGGTGCAGGAAGGTCCAGCGACTGCCCGCCCCCTCGGCAGCCAGCCACCTCCGAGAGTTACAAAACCGCAGATTGTCGGGCATTTCCGCACGCTGGCCTGCGGCGCGCCGCCCGGCGGAACGATCAGGCGGCGTGGCAGAGCGCCGCGCGGCCGACCGGGGCCGAGGCGTGGGCCACGGTCGCGGGCACGGGCCGGGCGGTGCGGACGGTGGCCGCGGCCTGGGAGCGGTTCCGCGCGAAGACGACGAGGCGCAGCACCGCGAACCGCGCGACACCGGCGAGTGCGGAGGCGGACAGGTAGACGGCCTGCTCGAGCACGGCACCGGGCGCTGCCACCAGCTGCTGCAGGAAAAGCATCGCCACGCAGGTCACCGCGTACGCAGCCGCCGCGGACCCGGCCGACTGCGCGTGCTGGCGCCAGGTCGCGCGCCCGCCCGCGCCAAAGGTGAAGCGGGCGTGCAGCTCGGTGGCGAGGAGCGTGGAGACCAGGGTGATCAGGGCGTTGGCCAGGACCCAGGGAATCCAGGAGGCGAGGGCCGCCACGGCGAAGCTGGAGGCGAGCCCCACCCCGCCGCCGCAGAGCACGAAGCGGGCGAAGGCGGTGAAGGTGCCGGGTGACACCTGCTGCTGGTTCTGTGCTGTCTCCACGATCCCGCCCCTTTGATGGCTCACTCCGCGAAACGCGCACCCCTCGGCCTGCGAGGCCGAGCAGCGCACCACCCATGCGCCATCATGGCACATGAGTGGCGTCATGATGGGTCGAATATGGCGCCACGTGCATCACTGATGGCGCCACAGTGTGGAAGGAGTCGCGAATGTACAGTTCAGCGACTCAGCGCAGCTTCGGTGCGCACCGGGGGCGTGGTAATGCTCATCGCTGCCGGAGGAGTCGTAGACAAGTGGGGCGAAGGCAACCCCCTGTACCGCGGTGCCAAATCCGCCCTGGCCCATGTCTTGGCCGAGGCTCGCGATGAGGCCGAGAACGCGGAGAACGCCATGCGGGCCAAAGAAGTCCCGGCCTTGGTCAGTGGATTCCTCGGCGTCTGCGTCCCACCACCGCGGTCGGCCGGCCTACGCCTGGCCCGTTTCCCTGCCGGCTCAGCCGACGTGGACCCGAGGGCGACGCGAACGGTCGGGCTCGGCCTCGCGCAGCACCTCGCGGGTGACCGGGGCGACCTCGCCCTGGCCGAAAAGAAAGAAGCGCAGGAAGTTGGCGAAGGGGTTGCCCTCGGTCCACTCGAAGTAGATGTGCGGGATGCGGCCGGTGGTGTCGCGGACGTGCAGGACGAGGGCGGCGAGGGCGTTGGGGATGGAGGAGGACTCCAAGGTCAGCACGCGGTAGCGGCCGTGCATCACTTCGCCGCGTACGGTCATGCCCGCCTCGAATTCGGAGGGGTCGAGCACGGTGACCTCGACGAAGACGAAGTCCTCCTGGGAGGGGACGTCGTTGTCCGCGCGGATCTGCTGGATCTTCTCGCGGTACTCGGCGATGTCGCGGTTGTCGGGCTCGTTGGCGATGAACCGGATCCGGCGGCTGGCGATGTCGCGTACGAAGCGCTCTGCCATGGAGTCCAGCTCCACCCCGGTGACGCGCAGTTCGAAGGCGCGGGCGAGGCGGGACAGCAGCGAGACGAGGATGATGGCGGCGATGAAGCAGGCGCCGATCTTCACACCGTCGGGGCGCTCGATGACGTTGGCCACGGTCGTGTAGAGGAAGACCGTCGAGATGACGGCGAAGGCGATGGTCCAGTTGCGCTGGCCGGCCTTGCGGGCGGCGATGGTGACCGCGATTGCGGCGGAGCTGATCAGTACCAGGACGCCGGTGGCGTAGGCGCCGCCCTGGGCGTCGACGTCGGCGTCGAAGATCCACGTGACCAGGAACCCGATCAGCGTGAAGACGATCACCATGGGGCGTACGGCGCGTGCCCAGTGCGGGGCCATACCGTACCGGGGCAGGTAGCGGGGCATCAGGTTGAGCAGCCCGGCCATGGCCGAGGCGCCGGCGAACCACAGGATGGCGATGGTGGAGACGTCGTAGACGGTGCCGAATGCGTTGCCGAGGTACTCGTGCGCCAGGTAGGCGAGTGCCCGTCCGTTGGCCTGGCCGCCCGACTCGAACTCCTTCTCCGGGATGAGCAGCGTGGTGATGAAGCTCGTGCAGATCAGGAACACGCTCATGATCAGTGCTGCCGTGGTCAGCAGCTTCTTCGTGCCCCGGATACGGCCCGCGGGCTTCTCGTCGGTGTCGCCGGGATCGCCCGCGACGTGGGGCATCACCGCCACGCCGGTCTCGAAGCCGGACAAGCCCAGCGCCAGCTTCGGGAAGACCAGCAGCGCCACCCCGACCATGGCAAAAACGTTTCCGTGCTCGGCGGTCAGGGCGGTGGACCAGTCGGTGATCACATGGCCTTCGGTGATCACATGCCAGAGTCCCACCATCACGACCACGGCGTTGAGCGCGAGATAGACGCCGACGAGGGCGACGGCGACGCCGATCGCCTCCAGGAAGCCCTTGAGGAACACCGCACCCAGCAGCGCGATGAGCACCAGCGTGATCAACAGCTCTTTGTTGTGCAGAGGGTCGGCCAGATGAGGGTTCTCCACCAGATGGGTAGAGGCGTCCGCAGCCGACAGGGTGATGGTGATCAGGAAGTCGGTGGCGGCGAAGCCGAGCAGGGTCAGGACGAACAGCTTGCCCTTCCAGAAGGACAGCAACCGCTCCAGCATCGCGATCGACCCCTCGCCGCGGTGACTCTCCTCGGCCACCCGCCGGTAGACGGGCAGGGCGCCCGCCAGGGTGACTATCACGAGCACGATGGTGGCCACCGGGGACAGCAGTCCGGCCGCGAGGGCCGCGATACCGGGCTGGTAGCCGAGCGTGGAGAAGTAGTCGACGCCGGTCAGGCACATCACCCGCCACCACCGCTGCCCCTTGTGCGCGGGCTCCGGCACGGCGTGCGGCCCCTGCTGGTGGCCCGCCATGTCGGACAGGCCCTCCAGCATCCACGCGCGCACGCGACTCGTGCGCGGACGGGCGCGGTCGGTGGTGGCCATCGGTGTACTCCTGACGTGCGGCTCAGCGTGCGGATCCGGCCATCACGCGGACGGCGGGGGTCAACGTATGCATCCAGTGATCCACAGGCCCAGGGAGGGGCGCACGCTGAGAGGAACGTCTCCGCCGGTCCTGGCCGCCCATTGTCGCCATCGGGAGCGGGTTCGGCGACGCGGACGAGGAGCAGACGCGCCTATGGCGGCGCGGGCTGCCAGGTGAGGGAGTCTTCCGTGCGGCTGCTGTCAGGGCTCGGTCCGTAGTGCGGCCGACTGACGCTGCTGGGCCCGCGTCCGAGCTGGCCGAATTTCGCTGCAGCGTGCGGGTCGGCGTTCGGCGCCCCGCTTGAAGGTCGAACGAGCCCACTGGTAGCCGACCACCTCGAGCCTGCGCGCCAGGCGGGAGCCGTCCACGTCCCGTTGCCGATCCGTTCCGCACGCAGTGTGGACCGTGTGTCCGTACACGTCGAGTCACGCGTCCAGGTGTGCGCGAATGAGCGTGTCGAGTCGCTGCCATGCCGGGGACGAGGCGTTGACCGTGCCCTGGATGAGGGCGGGGATCTCGGAGGCCGTATCCAGCTGGGGCGGTTCGTCGGGTCCGTAGCGTTTCCGGGTCGCCTCGGTGATCCGGCGGGCGAGGTCGTCGATGCGGGGATCGTCGGCGTCAAGGCCGTGCGCGTGGTCGTAGTCGAGGAAGAGCTGCCGCAGCGCCGGATCGGCCAGGGTCTCGGCCTGGTCGTGAAACAGGGTGATCGCCTGGTCCGGGTGGGTGGCGAACACGAGGATCCACAGGTCGCGTTGCAGGTCCGCCCAACGAGGGGTGAACCCCCAGCGGGCCAGGTCCTCCAGATGGGCACCGACCTCGGTGGGCAGCGGCGCCAGCTGCCCGGCGGCGAGCTGGCGCAGGCGCTCCTGCGTTGCCCGCAGGCCACGGATGCGGGTGGTGAGCTCGTCGTCGATCTCGCGCAGCGCCTGCTGGAACTCCTCGTCGGGCGCTGATCGCAGGTCGCGGATACGGGCCAGGGGGACGCCGGCTTCGGCGAGGGTGCGGATCTTGATCAGGGCGATGGCATCGTTGGCGCCGTATCGCCGGTAGCCGGACGCATCGCGGTCGGGCTCGGGGAGCAGTCCTTTGTCGTGGTAGACGCGGATGGTCTTGATCGACACTCCGACGTACCGCGCCAGTTGCCCGATGGTGATCACCCGGCCATCGTCCCACTTGACCCTTCCCCTGGGGCAGGGGTGCAGCATGGCGTCATGGCGAACACGAAAGTCGATCGGGAGACCCTGCGCGAGCTGGCCGATGAGGGCAACGAGACCGCTTTGGACCGGCTGGCCGACCTCGCCGACGCGGCCGGCGACCTCGGGGAGCTGAGCGAGCTGTTGGACGAGGGGTCCATGCACGCCGGGTTCTTGCTCACGCGACGCGCGGTGGCGACCGGCGACCTGCGCGAGCTGCAACGGATCTCCGACGCCGGGTACGACGAGGCCGGCAACGAGCTGGACCGGCTGTTGAAGGCACCTGCCGACGGGCCGCAGGACTGAGGATCCGAGCAGCCGCTGCGGTGGGGTTCCAGGCCGTGGCCATCGGGTTCGGCTCGCCGCTGGCGTGCTCGGGCCAGAGTGTTCGGCATGGCCGAACCGGTGCGCGTCAGCGATAGGCGGTGAGGAGGGCCGGCGCCTGCTGCGGATCATCCGCTGCGGCACCGGTTCGGTGGTCACCTGGCGCTCAGATGGTGCTTCTGTCCGCCCAGGGTATGGGGGTGGCGAGGATCGCCGGGCGACGTTCACTGAGCGACGGCCGGGTCGGCGACGTTACTTTCACCCTCACGGATGCGGTGTTCGTCGCACACGCCCCCGGCGTGAACTTGGTGGCCAGCACGATGACGAGCACGAGGCCTATGACCGCGCAGATGAGCGGCTGCTCTCACTCCAGACCGGAAACCTTGAACACCGTCAGCGCCGTCTCCCGGTCGATCCGCTGCGACAACCGGAGCAGCGCGCTCGTCCCGCACGTCAGGGATCCGCGGGTGGCGGAGACGCGCGCGTCCTCGTCGAGGCGGTGCCACAGCGGTGGGTTGGCGATCAGAACGCGGGGGTCGATTTCGAGCCGCCCGCCGAACGTGTCGCGCAGTACGAGCCGCTGTCCGACACCGTCCAGGCATCGGACGGACACCAGGTGGTCGGTGTGGATCCGCCGCTCCCTCAGCAGCCCGCGTGAGGCCAGCCAGCCCTCGCCCGCGGCCACCCGAGTCGGGAACAGCACCAGGAAGAGCAGGACGGCGAGGGTGGCCCAGAGCGCGCCGCGCCAGAGTGTGAAGCTGCCGGCGCCCCAGTCGATCACTAGCAGGAGGCTGAGGAGAACGGCTGAGCAGTGGATCGAGCTGCGTAGGTCCGCGGCCCAGAGGTGGTCGTATGCCGCTTCGGAGGGCTGGTGCGCGAGAGTGCTGACCGTGTCGTCTCGCGCATCGTCGGGGTGTCCCATGGCGCTGAGGCTAGGCACCGAGACGGCCGACGCCTCGCGTCTTGATGTCTCCCTGATGAGGTCTCTGCCCGATTTTGACGCCACGGCCATGGCGGGGGCGGGAGCCAGGTTCCTGGCTCGCGACCGTCGTGTACGTCAGAGGGCGTCAACGTTCCGCCAAGGTTGGGCGGTTCAGCGCGAAGAATGCGCAAGGAGCCTGTGTACGCAGCCGGAAGCGGGCGGAACCTGGGCTGACCCGCGCACCGCCTCCCCGGGTGCGCGGGCCCTACGTAGTACCCGGCCGTGAGCGGTTGTACGTGAAGGAGCCCGCATCCCATGTCCGTTCTGACCGCCGAGACCGGCGCAGCCCCCGCCGACGACGACCCCCCGGATACCGGCGAGCGCCACCGGCTCACCGCCCTCACGGGGCTGGCCGCCCTCTCGCTCGACGCGATGGCCTCGGTGGCGTACGGCCCCGAAGCCATCGTCCTGGTTCTGGCCGCCGCCGGTGCGCACGGCCTCGGCTTCACACTGCCGGTCACACTCGCCATCGCCGGGCTGCTCGGGGTGCTCGTCGCCTCCTACCGGCAGGTGATCGCCGCGTTCCCGGACGGCGGCGGCTCGTACGCCGTGGCCAAGACGCATCTGGGCACGCGGACCAGCCTGGTGGCCGCCGCCTCGCTCGTCCTGGACTACGTGCTCAACGTGGCGGTGGCCGTGACCGCCGGTGTCGCCGCCCTGACCTCCGCCTTCCCCGGCCTGTACGGCGAGCGGCTGTGGCTGTGCCTGGCCGCGCTGGTGCTGATCACCGGGGTCAACCTGCGAGGGATCGTGGAGTCGGCCCGCGCGTTCATCGTGCCGACCGTGGTCTTCGTCGCCTCGACCCTGGTGCTCATCGTGGTGGGGCTGTTCCGCTCCGCGCCCGTGAGCACCCACACCGCGTCCGGACACGTCTCGGTCCTCGCCGACAACGCCACGACCGTCGGTGCACTGCTGCTGCTGAAGGCTTTCGCCTCCGGGTGCAGCGCGCTGACGGGCGTCGAGGCCCTCGCCAACGCCGTGCCGTCGTTCCGGGTGCCCCGCGTCAGGCGGGCCCAGTGGGCGGAGGTCGCCCTCGGTGCGGTGCTCGGTGTGATGCTCATCGGCCTGTCGGTGCTGATCTCGCGCTTCCACCTCCAGCCGGTCGAGGGCGTCACCGTCCTCGCGCAGCTCGCGGACGCCTCGCTCGGCCACAACTGGGCTTTCTACGTCATCCAGTTCGCCACGATGATCCTGCTGGCTCTGTCCGCGAACACCTCCTTCGGCGGCCTCCCGGTGCTGTTGAAGCTGCTGGCCCGTGACAACTACCTGCCGCACGTGTTCGCCCTGAAGGCCGACCGCCAGGTCCACCGCCACGGCGTCCTCGCGCTGGCGGCCGTATCGGCCGGGCTGCTGGTCTTCTCCGGCGGCAACACGAACACCCTTGTTCCGCTGTTCGCCATCGGCGTCTTCGTCGGCTTCACCATCGCCCAGGTCGGCATGGTCCGGCACTGGCGCGGCGAGCGAGGAGAGGGATGGCACGGTAAGGCGGTGCTGAACGGGCTGGGCGCGGTCCTCACGGGGGTGTCGGCCGTCGTGGTCACCGTGACAAAGTTCGAGGAGGGTGCCTGGCTGCTCGTCATTGCCCTGCCGCTGCTGGTCGCCGTATTCGAGGCGGTGCAGCGGGCGTACGCGCGAATCGGCGAGCGGCTCGGCCTGGGCGGCATCCCGGAGCCGCCGCACCGAGCCCGATCCGTTGTGATCGTCCCGGTGTCCAACCTGTCTGTGCTGACCTGTGAAGCCCTGAACGCCGCCACCTCGCTCGGCGACGAGGTGCACGCGGTCACCGTCTGTCATCCGGACGCCGAGGACCAGGCGCAGACCGCCAGGCTGGAACGGGACTGGGCCCAGTGGAATCCGGGCGTGCCGCTGGTCCGAATCGCCTCCGAGCACCGCGCCCTCGGCCGCCCGATCGCCGCGTACGTACGAGGGATCGCCGGGCCCGGCGCCCGCGTCACGGTCCTGATCCCCGAGGTCGAGCCCGACCGGCTGTGGCAGCGGCTGCTGCAGAACCAGCGGGGAGCGGTCGTCGCGCATGCCGTACGCCAGGACACGGACGCGGTGATCTGCCGGCTGCGGTTCCGAATCTTCTGACCGCTGCGCCCGAACGGCCCGCACCTCACCGGTGTGGGCCGTCGGCGCTCCCGGGAGGAGCTGGTCCGGCACCCGCGGGGGCCTCCGGCGTATGGGTTCCGTCAAAAGCGAACGGGCCGCCGTAAGGGAGGCGTCAACGGCGGCCGCATCGGGTCGGTGAGGCGCTTTCCTCTAATCGTCCGTTCGATCCGAACCTCATCTAGGAGCTCGCGATGGCCGACCTGGCCTTCGTCGTCACCACAATCGCGGTCTTCGCGCTGGTGGCTCTCGTCGCCAAGGGGGTGACGAAGCTGTGACCGCCGAGAACATCGTCGGCCTGATCGTGGCCGTCGCCCTGTTGGGCTATCTCGTCCTCGCCCTGATCTTCCCGGAGAGGTTCTGAGTCCTGATATGAGCCCCGTCCTCGCCGGTGTGCTCCAGCTGCTCGCGCTGATAGCGGCGCTGGCCCTGGCATACCGACCGCTCGGCGACTACATGGCCCGGGTCTACTCCTCCGACAAGCACCTGCGTGTCGAGAAGTGGATCTACAAGGGCATCGGTGCCAACCCGAACACCGAGATGCGCTGGCCCGCCTATCTGCGCGGCGTCCTCGCCTTCTCCGCGGTGAGTGTTCTCTTCCTGTATCTGCTGCAGCGCGTGCAGGGCAGCCTGCCCGGCTCGCTGGGCTTCTCCTCGATCGACCCCGACCAGGCGTTCAACACCGCCGCCTCCTTCGTGTCGAATACCAACTGGCAGTCGTACTACGGCGAACAGGCCATGGGTCACGTTGTGCAGACCGGCGGGCTGGCGGTGCAGAACTTCCTGTCCGCCGCGGTCGGGATCGCCGTCGCGGTGGCTCTGGTGCGCGGCTTCGCCCGCTCGAGGACCGGGGAACTGGGCAACTTCTGGGCTGACATGGTGCGCGGTGTCGTCCGCATCCTGCTGCCGCTCTCAGTGGTCGCCGCGATCGTGCTGGTCGCCTGCGGCGTGATCCAGAACTTCTCCGGGATCCACTCCGTGGGCCAGTTCATGGGCGGCTCGCAGGAGTGGAACGGCGGCGCGGTCGCCTCACAGGAGGCCATCAAAGAGGTGGGCACCAACGGCGGCGGCTACTTCAACGCCAACAGCGCGCATCCCTTCGAGAACCCCAACGCGTTTTCTAACCTCTTCGAGATCTTCCTGATCCTGCTGATCCCGTTCGCGCTGACGCGGACCTTCGGCCAGATGGTCGGCTCGCTGCGGCAGGGTTACGCGATCCTCGCCACGATGGCGACCATCTGGGTCGGCTTCATCTGCCTGATGTGGTGGACCGAGTTCGCCCACCACGGGCCGGCGTTCGAGATCGCCGGCGGGGCGATGGAGGGCAAGGAGACCCGCTTCGGCATCGGCGCCTCGTCGATCTTCTCGATCTCCACGACGCTCACCTCGACCGGTGCGGTGGACTCCTTCCACTCGTCCAACACAGGTCTTGGCGGCGGGCTGAACCTGCTGGGCATGCAGCTCGGCGAGATCGCGCCCGGCGGTGTCGGCTCCGGCCTCTACGGCATGCTGATCATGGCGGTCATCGCGGTGTTCATCGCCGGCCTGATGGTCGGCCGCACCCCCGAGTACCTGGGCAAGAAGATCGGCACGAGCCAGATCAAGCTGGCGGCCTGCTACATCCTCATCACCCCGGCACTGGTGCTCATCTTCACCGCCGCGGCGATGGCGCTGCCCACCCCGCCGCACTCCATGCTGAACACCGGCGCGCACGGTTTCTCCGAGATCCTGTACGCGTACACCTCGGGTGCCAACAACAACGGCTCGGCCTTCGCCGGTCTGAACGCGGACACGCAGTGGTTCAACACCACGATCGGCATCGCGATGCTCCTCGGGCGTTTCCTGCCGATGGTGTTCGTCCTCGCGCTGGCCGGTTCGCTGGCCGAGCAGACGCCGGTCCCGGCCACCGCGGGCACACTGCGCACCGAGAAACCGCTGTTCACCGGCCTGTTGGTGGGCGCGATCCTGATCATCACCGGTCTGACCTACTTCCCGGCCCTGGCACTGGGACCGCTGGCCGAGGGGCTGGCGTCATGACCACCGACGTAACGAATCAAGAGGACTCGATGTCCACCTCGACTCCGACACTCGCTCCCCACCAGGACGCACCGACCGGCCACAAGACCGGCGAAGGCCGGGTCGGCGCGGGTCTCTTCGACCCCAAGCAGCTGCTCAGGTCGCTGCCGGACGCTCTCCGCAAGACCGACCCGCGGGTGATGGTCAAGTCACCCGTCATGTTCGTCGTGCTGGTCGGGTCCGTACTGACGACGGTGTTCTCGTTCAAGGACCCGGGCGACTGGTTCGGCTGGGCGATCAGTGTCTGGCTCTGGCTGACCGTGATATTCGCCAACCTGGCGGAAGCGGTGGCCGAGGGGCGCGGCAAAGCCCAGGCCGACACCCTGCGCAAGGCCAAGACCGACACGGTGGCCCGCCGGCTGTCCAAGGACAGCGGGGCCGAGGAGCAGGTGCCCGGCACCGAGCTGACCATCGGTGACCTCGTCGTCTGCGAGGCGGGCGACATCATCCCCGGCGACGGTGACGTCGTCGAGGGCGTGGCGTCCGTGGACGAATCGGCGATCACCGGTGAGTCGGCCCCGGTCATCCGGGAGTCCGGCGGCGACCGCTCGGCCGTCACCGGCGGTACAAAGGTGCTGTCCGACCGCATCGTCATCAAGATCACCACGAAGCCGGGCGAGACCTTCATCGACCGGATGATCAACCTGGTCGAGGGCGCGGCACGCCAGAAGACGCCCAACGAGATCGCGCTGAACATCCTGCTCGCCTCGCTGACGATCGTCTTCCTGCTCGCGGTGGCCACCCTGCCGCCGTTCGCGGACTACGCGGGCACGCATCTGACCATGGTCGTGCTGGTGGCCCTGCTGGTCTGCCTGATCCCGACCACGATCGGGGCGCTGCTCTCCGCGATTGGCATCGCGGGCATGGACCGGCTGGTGCAGCGCAACGTCCTGGCCATGTCGGGCCGGGCCGTCGAGGCCGCCGGCGACGTGTCGACGCTGCTGCTCGACAAGACCGGCACCATCACGCTCGGCAACCGGCAGGCCGCCGAATTCGTACCCGTACGTGGCACGACCGAGGCCGAGCTGGCGGATGCCGCCCAGCTGTCGTCGCTGGCAGACGAGACGCCCGAGGGCCGCTCCATCGTCGTACTGGCGAAGGAGAAGTACGGGCTGCGCGAGCGTCACCAGGGCGAACTGTCGCAGGCCGAGTGGATCGCCTTCACCGCCCAGACCCGTATGTCGGGCGTGGACGTCGACGGACGCAAGATCCGCAAGGGCGCGGCCGGTTCCGTCATCACATGGGTGAAGGAGCAGGGCGGCACGGTCGCCGAGGACGCCGATATCCTCGCCAACCGGATCTCGGAGGCGGGCGGCACCCCGCTGCTGGTCGCCGTCGAGGACGACAAGGGCGCCCGCGTCCTCGGGGTGATCCACCTCAAGGACGTCGTCAAGGAGGGCATGCGCGAGCGGTTCGACGAACTGCGCCGCATGGGCATCAAGACCGTCATGATCACAGGCGACAACCCGCTGACCGCCAAGGCGATCGCGGACGAGGCCGGCGTCGACGACTTCCTCGCGGAGGCCACCCCCGAGGACAAGATGGCCCTCATCAAGCGAGAGCAGGCGGGCGGCAAGCTCGTCGCCATGACCGGCGACGGCACGAACGACGCACCCGCGCTCGCGCAGGCCGACGTCGGCGTCGCGATGAACACGGGCACGTCGGCCGCCAAGGAGGCCGGCAACATGGTCGACCTCGACTCCAACCCGACCAAGCTCATCGAGATCGTCGAGATCGGCAAGCAACTCCTCATCACCCGGGGCGCGTTGACGACCTTCTCGATCGCCAACGACGTCGCGAAGTACTTCGCGATCATCCCGGCGCTGTTCGCAGCGGTCTACCCGGGCCTGAACAAGCTCAACATCATGAACCTGTCCTCGCCCGACTCCGCGATCCTCTCCGCGGTCATCTTCAACGCGCTGATCATCATCGCGCTCGTACCGCTCGCCCTGCGCGGCGTGCAGTACCGCCCGGTCAGCGCGGACAAGATGCTCCGCCGCAACCTCGGCATCTACGGCCTGGGCGGGCTGATAGCCCCCTTCATCGGCATCAAGATCATCGACCTGCTCATCTCCCTCATCCCCGGGATCGGCTGACCGCCATGAACAACTCGGTTACGAACACTGCCCGGTTGCTCTGGGCCGGGCTACGCGCCCTTCTCGTACTCACCGTGGTGACCGGCATCCTCTACCCGCTGGCCATCACCGGCGTCGCCCAGGGGATCTTCCCGGACAAGGCGAACGGCTCCGAGATCACGATGGACGGCAAGGTCGCCGGCTCCTCACTCATCGGCCAGGCGTACAACCTGCCGCTCAAGAAGGGCCAGGAAACCCCCGAGCCCGACCTGAAGTGGTTCCAGGGGCGCCCGCAGAACGGACTGGGCACCAACAGCGTCAACACCCAGTACAAACTGATCCTGTCCGGCGCCACCAACCGCTCCGGTGACAACGCCGACCTGATCAAGTGGGTCAAGGACGCCAAGGCGGCGGTCATCAAGGACAACTCGACCTCGGACTACAAGGTCAAGGCGTCCGACGTGCCCGCCGACGCGGTCACCTCCTCGGGCTCCGGCCTGGACCCGGACATCTCCCCGCCGTACGCCGACATCCAGGTCCACCGGATCGCCGAGAAGAACGGCCTGTCCGTCGCCCAGGTTCAGAAACTCGTGGACGAGCACACCGACGGCCGCATCCTCGGCTTCATGGGCGAGCCCACCGTCAACGTCCTTGAACTCAACATCGCGCTCAAGGAACTCGTGGCCAGGAGCTGATGGCCTTACGCGACCCGGGCAGGAGTCGGCGGGCCTGGAGGCATTCCCGATCCGCCAACTCCAACGGCCACGACATGGGTTCCGCATCCTCTGGCTCTCCGTGCAACAGGAAAGGCGCACACCGATGACCCGGGTACTGGTCGTAGAGGACGACCCCCAGCTCGTACGGGCGCTCGTGATCAACATGCAGGCACGGCAGTACGGCGTCGACGCGGCCCCCGACGGCGCCACCGCGCTCCGGCTCGCCGCCGCCCGCCAGCCCGATGTGGTCCTCCTCGATCTGGGGCTGCCGGACATGGACGGCACGGAGGTCATCAAGGCCCTGCGCGGCTGGACCAAGGTCCCGATCCTGGTGCTGTCCGCCCGCCGGGCCTCCGACGAGAAGATCGCCGCGCTCGACGCGGGCGCCGATGACTACATCACCAAGCCGTTCAGCATGGACGAACTCCTGGCCCGGCTGCGCGCCGCGGTCCGCCGCACCGAAACCGTGCCGCTCGCTCCCGAGACCACGCTGGTCACCACGGACGACTTCACCATCGACCTGCTGGCCAAGAAGGCCATCCGTGCCGGCCGCGATGTGCGCCTCACCCCCACCGAGTGGCATCTGCTGGAAATCCTGGTCTGCAACCCCGGCCGGCTCATCACGCAGAAGCACCTGCTGCAGGAGGTGTGGGGTGCCGCCCAGAGCAACAAAACCAACTATCTGCGCGTGTACATGGCCCAGCTGCGGCGCAAGCTGGAGGCGGACCCGGCCCACCCCCGCTACCTGATCACCGAACCGGGCATGGGCTACCGCTTCGAGAGCTGACCCGCTCCCGACCGTTATCACCGCATACGTACTACGACGTAGAGACGAGACCATGGCACGCGGCAAGTTTCGGATATACCTCGGCGCGGCACCGGGCGTCGGCAAGACGTACGCGATGCTGTCCGAGGCGCACCGCCGTGTCGAGCGGGGCACCGACTGCGTGGTCGCCTTCCTGGAACACCACAACCGGCCTCGCACCGAAGTCATGCTCCACGGCCTGGAACAGATCCCCCGTAAAGAGCTGGAATACCGGGGGAGCGTCTTCACCGAGATGGATGTCGACGCAGTCCTGGCCCGGCACCCCCAGGTGGCTCTCGTCGACGAACTAGCCCACACCAACATCCCCGGCTCCCGCAACGCCAAGCGCTGGCAGGACGTCGAGGAACTGCTCGCGGCCGGGATCGACGTCATCTCGACCGTCAACATCCAGCATCTGGAGTCGCTCGGGGACACGGTCGAGTCGATCACCGGGGTGCGGCAGCAGGAGACCGTCCCAGACGAGGTCGTCCGGCGGGCGGACCAGATCGAGCTGGTCGACATGTCGCCGCAGGCGCTGCGTCGGCGGATGGCGCACGGCAACATCTACAAGGCCGACAAGGTCGACGCGGCCCTGTCCAACTACTTCCGCCCGGGCAATCTGACCGCGCTGCGCGAGCTGGCGCTGCTCTGGGTGGCCGACCGGGTCGACGCGTATCTGACCGAGTACCGCAGCGAACACCGGGTGTCGAAGATCTGGGGCTCGCGGGAGCGGATCGTGGTCGGTCTGACCGGCGGCCCCGAGGGCCGCACCCTGATCCGCCGCGCCGCCCGGCTCGCCGAGAAGGGCGCCGGCGGCGAAGTGCTGGCCGTCTACATCGCCCGCAGCGACGGACTGACCAACGCCTCGCCCAAGGAGCTGGCCGTCCAGCGCACCCTGGTGGAGGACCTGGGCGGCACCTTCCACCACGTCATCGGTGACGACGTCTCCTCCGCTCTGCTGGACTTCGCGCGGGGGGTCAACGCCACCCAGATAGTCCTCGGCGTCTCGCGACGCAGGGGATGGCAGTACGTCTTCGGGCCCGGTGTCGGCGCCACGGTCGCCCGGGAGTCGGGCCCCGACCTCGACGTCCACCTGATCACCCACGACGAGGTGGGCAAGGGCCGCGGGTTGCCGGTTGCGCGAGGTGCGCGGCTCGGCCGTCCACGGATCATCTGGGGCTGGCTGGCCGGGGTGGTCGGCCCGACGCTGCTCACGCTTCTGCTGACCAACGTCGACGCCGAACTCGGTCTCGCCAACGACATGCTGCTGTTCCTGACGCTGACCGTGGCGGCGGCCCTGCTCGGCGGCCTGCTCCCGGCGCTGGCCTCGGCGGCCTTCGGGTCGTTTCTGCTGAACTACTACTTCACCCCGCCCCTGCACCGCCTCACCATCGCCGATCCCAAGAACATCGTCGCCCTCGTGGTTTTCTTCGCCGTGGCGGTATCGGTGGCCTCCGTGGTGGACCTGGCCGCCCGGCGTACGCACCAGGCGGCCCGGCTGCGCGCCGAGTCGGAGATCCTCTCCTTCCTGGCGGGCAGCGTCCTGCGCGGCGAGACCAGCCTGGAGGCCCTGCTGGAGCGGATGCGGGAGACCTTCGGCATGGAGTCGGTCGCCCTGCTGGAGCGGGAAAGCGACGTGGCCCCGTGGACCTGCGCGGGCAGCGTGGGCCCACAGCCCTGCCAGTACCCCGAGGAAGCGGACGTGGACATGCCGGTCGGCGACCACATGGCGCTCGCGCTGTCCGGCAGAGTGCTGCCCGCCTCCGACCGCCGGATCCTCGCCGCGTTCGCCGCCCAGGCCGCCGTGGTCCTGGACCGCCAGCGCCTGCAGTCCGAGGCCGACCAGGCCAAGGAACTCGCCGAGGGCAACCGCATCCGCACCGCCCTGCTCGCCGCCGTCAGCCACGACCTGCGCACCCCGCTCGCCGGCATCAAGGCCGCGGTCACCTCCCTGCGCTCGGACGACGTCGAATGGTCGCAGGAGGACCAGGCCGAACTCCTGGAGGCCATCGAGGAGGGCGCCGACCGCCTCGACCACCTGGTGGGCAACCTTCTCGACATGTCCCGGCTGCAGACCGGCACCGTCGCCCCGCTGATCCGCGAGATCGACCTCGACGAGGTGGTGCCCATGGCGCTGGGCGGCGTACCCGAGGACAGCGTGGAGCTGGACATCCCGGAGACCTTGCCGATGGTCGCCGTCGACCCGGGCCTGCTGGAGCGGTCGGTGGCCAACCTGGTCGAGAACGCGGTCAAGTACAGCCCCGCCGGCGAGCGCGTCCTGGTGGCTGCCAGCGCCATGGCCGACCGGGTGGAGGTACGGGTGGTGGACCGCGGCCCGGGCGTCCCGGACGAGGCCAAGGACCGCATCTTCGAGCCGTTCCAGCGCTACGGCGACGCCCCGGGCGGCGCCGGCGTCGGTTTGGGCCTTGCGGTCGCCCGCGGCTTCGCCGAAGCCATGGGCGGCACCCTCGACGCCGAGGACACCCCCGGCGGCGGCCTCACCATGGTCCTCACCGTCCCGGCCGCGTCCGACCGCCGACCGCTCCCCTCCGGCCTTCCGGCGACCGCCACCTCCTAGCGACGTCAACATCCAGTCAGTACAGGCCAGTACGGGGTGGGAGTCCCTCAGGGGCATCGTGTCCGAGTGGAAGCGGGTATGGCCCCCATTTCACGTGTGGTCGGTGGGAGAGCGCTCCACCCCGTCAGCGAAGGCCGATCGGCACTCCAGCATGCTGCGGGTGGCCGGCTCCCTGATCACCAACCACCGCGCCTACGACCTGATGCGGATGTTCAGCCGCGAGGGGCACCTGACGCCGTTGGGGCAGGCGTTCGACGAGTACGGGCGCACCGCCAAGACCCGCACCTGCTGCCGTCGTCGATCCCGTGGACGACACTCCACAACCTCTGCCACGGCAAGCAGGGCACCATCCGCCAGGCATACCGGGAGGGGATGGAGGACCAGCTGAGCGGTCAGCTTCTCGCCTGGGAGGCTGGTGTGCCGGAGTACGGCGACGCCGCCGCCGTACGGATGATCGCGCCGGCCGAACGGCTGCGGGTGGGGGTGCGATTTCCAGCCGACGATGTCGGCGTCCCGGGCCCGGCGGGCGCCCGAGGACGCGGACGGGGCGGCGTACGCCGACGCGGTGTCGGAGTACGCCGCCCTCGGGCGGGACGAGTTGCGGGAGGCAGCCCGCGCGGTTGTCTCGGCTACTTCGGGTCGCGGTTGAAGACCGCCTTCGACCAGTAGTAGCCGATTACCGCGAGACCGAGGCACCAGACAGTGGCGAGCCACCCGTTGTGGCCGATCTCGGTGCCGAGCAGCAGGCCGCGCAAGGTCTCGATGGCCGGCGTGAACGGCTGGTACTCGGCGATCGGCTGGAACCAGCCCGGCATCGCGTCGATCGGGACGAAGGCGCTCGAGATGAACGGCAGGAAGATCAGCGGCAGGGCGTTGTTGCTGGCCGCCTCGGCGTTCGGGCTGACCAGGCCCATTCCGATGGCGATCCAGGTGAGCGCCAGGGCGACCAGCACGAGCACCCCGAACGCCGCCAGCCACTCCAAGGCCGTGGCGTTGGTGGACCGGAAGCCGATGGCCACCGCGACGGCGCCCACGAGGACCACGCTCATGACCGACTGCAGCACGCTGCCGATGACGTGCCCGATGAGCACCGAGCCGCGGTGGATCGCCAGGGTGCGGAAGCGGGCGATGATGCCCTCGCTCATGTCCATGGAAACGGACACTGCGGTCCCGACCACGGTGCCGCCGATGGTCATCATCAGGATGCCCGGGACGAGGTAGGCGATGTACTCGGAGCGGTCGGCGCCGCCGCCACCGATGCCGGCGCTCATCACGTCGCCGAAGATGTAGACGAAGAGCAGCAGCAGGACGACTGGCGTGAGCAGCAGGTTCAGGGTGAGGGACGGGTAGCGCCGCGCGTGCAGGAGGTTGCGGCGCAGCATCGTGTTCGAGTCGCGGACGGCAAGGGAGAGGGCGCTCATCGGACGTTCTCCTTGGGCTGGTTGGGCTGGTTGGGGACGTTGGTGCCGTCGGTCAGGGCGAAGAACACGTCGTCGAGGTCGGGGGTGTGCACGGTCAGCTCGTCCGCCTCGATGCCGGCCGAGTCCAGCCAGTCGAGGAGGGAGCACAGCTCGCGCTGGCTGCCGCCGCTGGGGATCTGCAGCGCCAGCACCTCGTCGTCCCGAGTCACCTCGCGCAGAGCGGAGGCGGCCGACTGGTACGCGGACGGGTCGGAGAAGCGCAGCCGCACGTGCCCGCCCGGGATGAGCCGCTTCAGCTCCTCGGCACTCCCCTCGGCGGCGATCTTGCCGTCGTTCAGCACCGCTATGCAGTCGGCGAGCTCGTCGGCCTCCTCTAAGTACTGGGTGGTGAGGAAGACGGTGACGCCGTCGGAGACGAGCTCACGGATGATCTGCCACATGTTGTGGCGGGAGCGGGGGTCGAGTCCGGTGGTCGGCTCGTCGAGGAAGATGATCCGCGGATCGCCGACCAGGGTCATGGCGAGGTCGAGGCGGCGCTTCATGCCGCCGGAGTAGGTGGAGGCGGGCTTCTTAGCGGCCTCCACCAGGTCGAAGCGCTCCAGGAGTTCGGCGGCGGTGCGGCGCCCCTCGGGCTTGGGCAGGTGGTGCAGGTCCGCCATGAGGAGCATGTTCTCCTCGCCGGTGATCAGGCCGTCGACGGCGGAGAACTGCCCGGTGACGCCGATCGCGGCCCGAACCGCCTGCGGGTCGGTGGCCAGGTCGTGGCCGCCGACGTGCAGCTCGCCGGCGTCGGCGGTGATGAGGGTGGAGAGGATCTTCACGGCCGTGGTCTTGCCGGCGCCGTTCGGCCCAAGCAGCGCGAACACGGACCCGGCCGGGATGCGCAGATCGATGCCGTCGAGGACGGTCTTGTCGCCGTACGACTTGCGCAGACCGACGGCGGAGACGGCGGCCGGGGACAGCTGACCATCCCCCTGCTTGGTCGTGGGCATGACAAATGAAGGCATGGAGCCCTCCCATTCGAAGGGTGAAGTGACTGGGGTGAGGGGGCGAGTTGCGGGGCCGGTGCTCAGACTTTGGCACGGAGGACGTCGATGTTGCCCCAGTTGGTCCGTGCGCGGACCTTGACGGTGTCCTCGGTCTGCTCCGGGGCCTCGGACGTGGCGAGCGCGTTGCGTACCTGCCCGCGGTTGGAGCTGACGTCGAGCCAGGCGGCGGTACCTTCGCGGATGCCGACCTCGATGGAGCCGTTGGAGGTCTCCAACTGGACGGTGCCGCGAGCGACTTCGGCGACGCGAAGGAGGCCGTTGGTGGTGGTGCCGGTGACCGACGCCTCGGCGCGTGCAATGTCGATGGCGCCGTTGGCGCCGTTCACCCGCAGCTCGCCGGTGACGGCGCCGACGGTCGTGGCACCATGCGAGTTCTTCAGGACGGCGGGGCCGTCGACGAGGCCGACGCGCACGTCGCCAGTGCTGCTGGTGATCTCGGCCAGGCCCTCGACCCGGTCGACGATGGTCGAACCGTGCGACACCTTCAGTTGCAGCGGGCCGGTGGCTTCGAGGCGGACGTCGCCGGCCGAGCTCTTCACGCGGACCTCGCCGAGCCGGCCCTCGCCGAGCACCCTGGCCGCGGCACCGGTCACGTCGATGTTCGAGCCCGTGGGCAGTTCCACCGTCACGTCGACGGTGCCGCCGCGCCCGAGCAGATTGGCCTTGGGCGTGGTGACGGTCAGGACGCCGCTCGCGTAGGCGACCTCGGTCTGGTCGGCCGTCCGTACGTCCAGGTCCTTCTTCGGGTCGCGAGGACGCACCTCGACGACGGTGTCGAGGCGGTCGCCCGCGGTGAACTGGATGGAACCGGCGTACACGTAGGCGGTGACCGAAATCGGTTCGGGAGTGTCGAAAGAAGGCATGGCTGTCCCGTCCTCTTGAGTCTTCAGGTCGTCCCCGCTGGTGGGACGTGGTGTGGGTGAAGTGATGTGGGCGGGGACGCGGCTAGCGCACCCAGCCCGTGATGCTCCGTCCGACGGTCTGGGCCTTCTCCGTCGCACGCGGCCGGGTGGCGCCGTCGACCGCGGCTGACACGGTGCGGACCAGCCACGCGTTGACCGACAGGCCCTCGCGGGCCGCGGCTTCCTCGGCGCGCGCCTTGAGGTGGGCCGGCAGCCGCAGATTGACGCGGGCGGTGCCGCCCTCGTCGCCGTCGGCCGGGGCCGGGGTGTTGAGCGGTTCGACGGGCGCGGCCGGTTCCGCGGGGGCGCCGCCGTAGGTGGGCGGCGGTGTCACCACGAAGTCGGGGTCGAGCCCGCGCAGCCGTACGTCGACCGAGCCGGGGGCGAGCTCGCGGGTGATCTCGTCCATCGCGGCGGAGAGCACGTTGAGCATGGTCAGCCGGGTCGCCGACTCCAGGGGAGCGGTGAGCCTCTCGGCCAGCTCGCGGGCTTCGTCGCCACCGGCTTCGGCGGCCACCGCGAGTTCGCGGCGGAGGGTGTCGACATACGGGGTGAGATCCATAACGCCATAATGGCACCATGATGGCGCCATACGCAAGTCTGGGTGGCATCTTATGTGGGGTGAGGTCGAGAGTGGCTGTCTGAACTGCGAAAACAGGAAGGGATGACCTGAGTCATTGTGGCGCCATGCGTGCTCATGGGCCACTTTGGAGGGCGGGATAGCGCCGGATGGCGCTGAGTGACGCCACTCGGCACCATGGAGTGAGTTGGCAACAGCAGATGCCGATTCCGGGCACCGTCTCGATCAGTATGTCCCCACCGCTTCCTCGTCGAGTCCCCGACCGGCTTGCTCCTGGTCCTCCAGCCTCGGGTTCTCGCCCGGGCATGCCCCTGCCGGACAATAAGGGGAGAATAGCCACCGCAATTGACCTATCCAGGCCATCGCTTGGGAACTCCAGGCCACCTCATGGTGCGGCCTCTCGCCGAGATCCACCAGCAAACGTGCCCCGGGTGCCCGACCACCCCTGAACCGTCAGCAGAGACATGGGGCTTGGGACGAGAACCGATAGCCTGCATGCAGAAAGTGCCTTCCGCTTGGACCGACAGAACCCCTCGACAAGGTTCATCGTCCCAGCTCAGAAGGCACTTTCGCGTTTCCATCCCACTTCCGTCCTCACCCCAAGCGAAACGGTGAGGCTAGGAGCTGTGCTGCCTGGAGTTGGGTGTCGGTGATGTCCACGCACACCACCTGGTAGGGGGCACAGATTCCCCTGTCGATGGCCTCCGAGAGCGTCAAAGTGAACGCCCTGCTGCCGAACGGCGAGTTGGGGTCGTCTTCCATCGAGGCCACCAGTTCACCCGGCGCGCCCTGCTCGGAGTCCTCGTCGAGCTGCCACAGCCGCGGCGTGGCGGTCATGTACAGGCGGCGCAGTGCGGGGATGCGGGTGTTGTCGTGGACGACGGCCCACGGCTTCCCGATCCTGCCCGAAACCCTGTGCGCCTCGTCCACGACGATCAAGCTCCACCCCGGAAGGCCCCCCTGATGGGCCCGCTCCAGTGTGCCCAGACCGAGCGAGGCGTACGTGGCGAACACGGTCACCTTGTCGAACGGCCGCACCCAGGCGACCAGCTCGTCCACGTCCGTGGTGTTCGGGAAGCCCGCATCCTCCCCCTCGCAGGGACGACACCCCGATCATCGGGCCGCTACGACCGCCCTCGCGCCACGCGGTCTCGGTCTGGGCGAGCAGATCCAGCGAGGGCACGAGCACGAGCACACGGCCCGCGCGGAGCTCCTCCGCGCTCCGGGTGGCCACGAGGGTCTTCCCGGTTCCGGTCGCCATGATCACCTGAGTACGAAGTCCACGCTCGGGCACAGTCGATCTTGCAGGCAATTCGAGCGCACGGAGTACTGCGTCCACGGCTTCTCGCTGGTGAGGACGGAGCTCCTTCGCTGCCATTTCGATCTGCCTTCTCCTAAGTAGGGCTTGGCCATCTTCCCATGTGCATGCGTGTCTACTGCTCCATGAAGTGTCGTTGGACCTGGTGTGACACCTGAGGAGATGGCCTCGGGCCGAGAGGATCTGCAGGCGTTCGCGGCGGACTTGTTCGATGGGTTCTTCCGTGCGGATCAGCGGCGGTGGGGGCAGGCGTATTGGCGCGGGCTGCTGCTGGACGGGCGGCGCAAGTCGGTGCAACCGATGCCGGCTCGGTTGGGTGAGGACGGCAACCGGCAGGCGCTGGCCTACTTCGTCACCTCCAGCCTGCGGATGTGCGGGGCCCGGCTGGCCTGGAGGATGCAGGACGGCGTGGGGCGTGGAAGCGTTGATCGTGGATGGCACCGGCTTTTTGTAGGACGGGGATGGTTCGGCTTCTGCGTCGCGGCAGTACACCGGCACCGCGGGCAAGGTCACCACATGAGGCGTCTTCCTGCACCTGGCCAGTGACCGTGCCTCCGCGGCCGTCAAGTGGCGGCCGTTCCTGCCGGCATCCTGGGATCCCCACGCGGGAGGCCGATGCGGACAAGATCGCCCGCCGTGGCCGCTGCCAGATCCCCGCCCACGCCGGTCATGTCGAGAAGTGGCAGCCGGCCCTGGACATGATCGACGAGGCCCGGTCATGGGGCGTCGATCGACTACGCGGGCGTCCGAAAGATCTGGGCGGACCGGGGCTTCGCTGGCCGCCTGGTCGACTGGACCGCCCAAATCATCGGACGTGGGTTGGACATCGTCCCGCTGTCTGGATGGGGCGGCGCCTGATTCCTCGGATGTACAGCTCGGAGCGTGGGGGGCCCGACCATGGTCTGGCCCTCCACGCTCCCGATGCCTAGCGCCGGACGGCGTGCAGTGGTGGGTGGTCCGCCACGCTCTCGCACATTCGACAGCTGAGAGGGGCACCACCCGCACGCACCCGCGTTGTCGATCTTCACTCCTGCGCGATCGGTGCTCGGGGATTGCGGGTTGGCTGCGGATGCATCGCTCGGCGTCAAGCGACATCTGTCGCTGTTCAGCGGGCTGGGCGGATCATCACGGTGAGGACGGGCGAGGCCACTGATGGCTGGCTCTGCCCGATGTCCTCGTACCCCCACGACTTGTAGAGCGCCTGGACCTTTCCATCCCCAGCGGCGGGGTTGACCATGAGGGTGACGAAGGGTTCGTCACGTGTGGCGAGGAGGGCGTCGTGGATACGCCGGGCGGTGCCGGTCTTCCGCCAGGCCGGCCGGACGCCGATCTCCTTCAGGGCAACGGCCGGTCGCTGGGTGTACTTCTCCGGCGGGGCCGGGCTGATGCGTTGCCAGTACCGGTCGCCGTGCTCGATGGTGTTGCCGTAGGCGTAGCCGACCGGATGCTTGCCCGCGTACGCGAGGACCGCCGCGAATCCCGGCTCGGTGCTGTGCCGGTCCAGGCGTTCGCCGAACGCGGTGACCGCGTAGTTCGGCAGGTGGAGGAGCGGGGCGCGCACTTCGGCGTAAACGTCGAGGAGATCGCCGCGGGCGGTGTCGAGGGTGGTGAAGGTGCGCAGTTCGATGGCGGGAGCCGTGGTCATGCGGCCATCCTCCAGGTGGCGGCGTGCTCGGTCCAGGTCTGCACGCTGGAGTTGCCCGGCGCGGTGGCGCGCAGCGCGGCCCCGAACTCCTGCAGCATGCGCGTGACCCGGGCGTGCTGGGTAGCGGCCTCAGCGGGGACCTTCATCGCGGTGGCCGTGGCAGCTTCGGGGGCACCCTGGGCGAGCTGGGCGTGCGCGAGCCGGGTCGTGGTGATGGCCCGGGAGCGGATCATGTGGGGCCGGAGGGCGGACAGGCAACGGTGGGCGTGGTACTCGGCGGTCGAGTAGTCGCCGAGCGCCAAGTGCGCTGACAGGGCCAGGGCGTCCAGTTCGGCCTGGTCGTAGAAGGCGAGCATCCACACCGGCCGGTAGTCGGCGGGGTCGGCGCGCAGCATGGCGTCCTGCGCCTGCTCGAACGCTCGGCGGGTGCCGGTGCGGTCCTGGGCCGCGCCGTGGATGGCGCCATGGCGGGCCAGGCCGAGGGAGGCGAACAGAGGGTCTCGGCGGGTGAGGTGCAGGTTGCGGGCGACGTCGTTGGCGGCGAACGCGTCTGCGGGACGGCCCATGTGCCGGTACATGGTGCCTGCGTGGCTCCAGATGCGGAACTTGATCGCCTGATCGCCGGACATCTCGGCGAGGGCCTGGGCCTCACGCATGTGTGCCTTGGCGATGTCGTAGCGGCGGCCGTCGATGGCAGCCCACATCGCTGAGGAACGGAATGCCGCTGCGGAGGCGTAGAGGCTGCTGCGTACCCGTTGGCTGGCGCTGCCGGCGTTCTGGAGATTCAGGGCCTCGTCGGCGAGCGCGGCGGCCCGCTGCTCGATGCCGAGTTGGCCGCCATGGCGGTGGTCGCTGGCGATGATCTCGGCGAAGCGCTTCTGGAGACGGTCGACGTCGCTCATGCCGATGCGGCGCGGGGATGCGGTGCCGGGAGCGGCGGCTGCCGCGGCGGTTGCCGCCGCGATCCCGCCGACGAGGGTACGGCGCTTCATGTCGGGGTCCTCCTGCTGCGATGGGGCTGGGGTGGACGGAGTCCGGCCCCGTGGCACGAACCCTAGAGCGATGGCGGGCAGGCCGCTGACGTCCTCAAGTACCTTGCGGGTAGCCGATTTGGGCCACGTGACCCGGCCTGATTTCCAGTCCCGGACCGATGAACCGTCGAGGCCGCCATGTCTTCCGGTCAGTTCCTCTAAGGCCCTGTTCACAGCGTCAGCAAGGCTGTTGGAGCTGTAGCCGTGTTCGGCCATCCACGCCTCAAGAACGGTGTTGCGCGTGGTGTCCATGTCCGCACGGTAGCCCTCACCTCCCCTGACCCGCCAGGTAAAGAGAAGGTCAAATCACCCTAGGTCCTTCGGATGGACGGACGGTCGATCGCCCTAATCACCTTGCGCAGGGAGGGAGTTGTCTTGGTGTCGGCCTCCCGCCACGCCCACCGTGCGGGCGGCTGTTGACGGCCCGGCCCGCCCCTGAGGTTCCCCCGCGGGGGTGGGCCGGGCGCCGAGACGACGCGAAGGCTCAACCCAATGACGAGTCTCATTAAGCCAGTTCAGGCCGCCCCCACCGGCCACCCCGCCTACAGCCAGACCTTCCCGTGCGAGCCGTCCACGGCCAAAACCGGCCGCAGGCTCGTCCGTGACGTCCTCGGCGTATGGCACCTCGACAACCTTGCCGACGTCGCCGCGCTGATCATCTCGGAGCTGATCGCGAACGCCGTCAGGCACACCCCGTGCGACTCGATCCGCCTGACTATTGGGCGGCCGAGCGCGACACGGGTGCGCGTTGGGGTGGTGGACCGGGCGCCATCGCGCAAGCCGGTGCTCGGGCAGGTCGGGGAAGACGACGAGTCAGGCCGTGGCCTGCTCCTGATCGACGGCATCGCCGACCGCTGGGGCTATGACCTGCACGGCCCGGACGAGCGCCCACGGTGCAAAGAGGTCTGGGCCGAACTCTTCATGAAGGGCGACGAGTGAAGCCGGCCGCGGCGACCCCACCCGTGCCGGACGTCGCTCGCCTACGTCCCCGCCAGCAGATGGCCATGGAGTGCGCACGCTGCGCCCGGTACCTGGGAGCGAGCGGCGAGATCTTGGGCGATGTACGTCATCGGGGCCTGCTGTTCCGGCTTTGGGTGTGTGGGCCCACCTGCCGGTCGCCCACCCCTGGCCCGTGGACGGGAGCTGAGACATGACCCTCCGCGTGCATGAGCACTGGGTCACCGGTGACTGCTGGCTCGGGTGCGAGCGCACCGGAGTGCCCGTGATCTGGCTCGGCCCACTGCAGTGGGACGGGCAGCACGCCCCGGTCCACGCCTGCAAGCCGTGCCTCGCCCGGCTCAAGGCTCAGGCGCTCGCCTACTTCATGGAGCGGCGGCCGGCTGCCGTCTGACCAGACTCCCGCTTCCGGCCGTGCGGGACTGTGCCGTACGGCCGGAGGCGGGCACCACCGCACAACAACATCCCAACCACTCAGAGGAGTTGGCATGACACGCAGCACCGTAGTACCGAGCAGCACTCATGTGAGCCAGCAGACCCCGAGGACGTCGGACGGCTTCGACCTGGACGTGTCCCTCGTCGAGGTCGCCGACCCTGCGGGTCTGGTCAACCTGACCGACGACAACTGCGGAACCACCTGCGGCGCCTGCACCACCAACGTCGCCTGACCTGAGGCTTCTCGTCGCTCCGGGTTGGTGCTGCCGCGCCCTGTGGCGTGGCGGCACCAGCCGCCCGTCCCTCACCTACGGAGGTAGTGGTGGCTGCTCCGCGCCCAGCGTTCCGAACCGGCACGACCGCTCTCGTACGAGCCGTTGCCCGGCCGACACTGCCGTGTCCTCCGCTTCCGGACCTCTCCGATCACTCTCCCAAGGGGTCCGCCACCTGTGTCGCCTGGCTGCGCGAGATCTGGGCGAACGCCGATCTCGCCGAAGCCCTGGAACACGCCAGCCCGGTCCTGGCCGCGCAGGTACGGACCCTGTGCACGGCCGATGAGCCCTCAACGCGAGATGTCCGGCGCGCGGCACTGTCCGTGGCCCGCTACCTGCTGCGCTCCCAGCACCGGGCGACGCCATTCGGGCTCTTCGCCGGTGTGACCGTCACGGAGTTCGGTCCGCAGGCAGGCGCACGCTGGGGTGTGGAGCACGTGGCCGTCGGCCATGCGGGCGCAGAGTGGTTGGCCGCCGTCGTCGAGAGGCTGGTGTCTTGCCCCGACCTCCTCGAACGGCTGCCGGTGGTTGTCAACAACACCGTGACGAGCCGCGGCGACCGGCTCATCGTGCCGTTTCAATCCGATGCCCAGAACGATCGGACTCGCGCGGTTGAGACGTCCCTGGCTTTGACCGAGCCCGTACGCGCGGTCTGCGCCGCGACACGGGCGCCGGTCCGGGTCGGTGCGCTCGCGGACAAGCTCCAAGCGGAATTTCCCGAGGCCGGACCGGAGAAGGTCCGCCAGCTGCTGGTAGAGCTGATCCAGCGGCGTGTCCTGATCACGAGCTTGCACACACCCAGCACCGAGACCGACGCCCTGGGGTATCTACTCGACCAACTCGACGCGATCGACACCGACAGCCTCCCCCCGGTCGCGGAGATGCTGAGCGAGCTACGGGCGATCCTGACCGGCCTCAAAGAGTGCACTTCGCGGGGCGGGCGGGATGGCGTCGCAGCGCGGATGAGGGTTTTCGTGCCTGGCCTGCGCCGTCATCCTGTCGCGCTCGACCTGCGCCTGGACACGCAGCTCGTACTGCCGGACGCGGTCGCCCGCGAGATCGAGCGCGCGGCCCTGATCCTGACCCGAGTCAGCGCCCGCCCGTACGGCACCGTGGCGTGGGGCGCGTACCACCAGCGGTTCTACGAGCGGTACGGCATCGGCACGATGGTGCCGCTCCGGGAAGTCGTCGCGGACAGCGGCACTGGCTACCCCGAGGGCTACCCGGGCACTCCGCCCGGCGCCCGTCGACCTCGCGTCTCCGCTCGGGATGACGCCCTCGTACGGCTGGCGCAGACCGCCGCGCTCGACGGCCGCGACGAGGTGCTCCTCACCGACGAGTTGATCGACGCTCTGGACGTAGGGCCCGACGAACCCCGGGTGCCGCCACACCTGGAGGTGGGGGTGCGCGTCCATGCGGCAAGCGTTGGCGAGCTGCAGCGCGGGCGGTTCCGGCTGGAGGTCGTGAGCGTGTCTCGCGGCGCCGGCGTCTCCACAGGCCGGTTCCTCAGTGTCCTGGCCCCCGCCGACCGTGAGGTCCTGGCCGCCGACCTGGCTGACCTTTCGACCGCTGACAGGAACACCGTGCCTGCGCAGCTGTCTTTTCCACCGCTCCTGGCTGAGAGCGCCCACGTCACGCGCGCCCCGCGAGTCCTGCCCACCGTGATCAGCCTCCAGGAACACCGGGCTCCCGCAGACGATGTCCTCACACCTGCGGACCTGGCGGTGGGGTGCGACGGCCGCCGCATGTACCTGGCCGCCCCCGATCGCGGTCAGCGCATCGAGGCCGTCGGGATGCACGCGCTGAACCTGCACACGCATACTCCGCCGCTGGTGCGATTCCTCACCGAGTTGTCGCGTGCTCAATGTGCGCAGGTCACCGTCTTCGACTGGGGCGCTGCGGCGGCGATGCCGTTCCTGCCGCGTCTGCGGTACGGGCGCACGGTGCTTGCCCCCGCCCGCTGGCGGCTGGAGGCGACCGAGCAGCCTGGTCGCGCACGCCCTTGGGCCGAATGGGACTCCGCCCTCACCGACTGGCGGGCTCGACGGCGGCTACCTCGGCGGGTCTACCTCGTGGAGGACGACCGGCGTCTCTTCCTTGACCTCGACGAGGCCAGCCACCGGACGCTGCTGCGCCAGCACCTCGACCGAGTGGGCCTGGCCGTGCTCGTCGAGGCGGCGGAATCGGGGGCGTTCGGTTGGTGCGACGGTCGCGTCCACGAGGTAGTGGTGCCGCTCAAGGCGATCCGGCCGCCGGCGTGGCCCGCGCTTCCCGTCCCCACCCCGGCTCGCGCCCTCTCCCCAGCCCAGATGCAGACCCCGGCCGCTTCGTCGGTGTTGCTGGCCACCTTGTATGGAGACGCTCGCCGCCAGGACACTCTGCTCTCCTGCCACTTGCCCGATCTGCTCGAACGGCTCGGTGGCCCGCCGTGGTGGTTCATCCGCTTCCGCGACCCCGAGCAGCACCTGCGTCTGCGCATCGCGCTACCCACGCCGGAGGCATTCGCCGAGACGGCTCGAATCGTGAGCGCGTGGGCCGACGAGCTGCGCGGCGCCGGTCTGCTGGCGGACTTGCGGTACCCCACCTCCTATCGGGAGATGGGCCGATGGGGATCTGGCCCTGCTTGGGACGCGGCCGAGGAAGTGTTCCGGGCGGACTCGCGCGCCATCCTGGCCCAGCTCTCGCAGCCGCGGCGCCCACACGAGCGTACGCTGGTGGCCGCACACATTGTCTCTATCGCCTCCGCGTTCCTCGGCAGCTCCCAAGCCGGGATGCGCTGGCTGATCGACCACATCCCGCCCACAGCGCCCGTGCCCGTACCGCGCCCGCAGTTCACCGATGCCGTACGCCTCGCCGACCCTGGCGACGACTGGGCGGCATTGCGCGACGCCCCCGGAGGAGCGGCGATCGTGTCGGCGTGGGCCGATCGCGACGCGGCGCTCGCCGCGTACCGCCGGCACCTGCCAGGTCCCCACACGCAGGGCATCGCCCTCGACGACGTCCTGACCTCGCTGCTTCACGTCCATTTCGTACGGCACATCGCGGTGAACTTCCCCGAAGAAGAGGTCTGCCTCTACCTCGCTCGCGCTGCCTCCCTGGCCCGGACGGCCCGTACCACTGGGAGGACACCATGACCGCACAGGCCGTGCTGGACCTGGCCAACGCCGTCGCCGAGCAGCTCGCCGACCCCCACACGGCGCACCTTGGGCCAGCGGCCTCTCATCGGCAGCACCTTGCCTATGGCTTGCCCGGCATCGCGCTCCTGCACATCGAGCGGGCTGCGGCCGATCTGGGGCCGTGGCAGCGCGCCCATGACTGGCTCGACGCCGCATCCCGCGAACCGCTCACCAGCGGCCACGACAGCCACCCATTCTACGGGGCGCCCGCCTTCGCGCACGCTCTGGCCTGCGCCGCCGATCACCTGCCCGGCGCCTACCAGCGCGCACTCGACTCTCTCGACCGACAAATAGCTGACGACGTGAGCCGCCGCGTCGACGCCGCACACCACCGCATCGACGCCGGACTCCTCCCAGCGCTCGCGGAGTTCGATACCATTCGCGGCCTGAGTGGATACGGCTCCTACCTCCTGCGCCGCAACCCTGGCAGCGCTGCCCTGCGTGCCGTACTCGACTACGGCGTACGCCTCACCGAACCGATCACACACGACGGCGAGAACTTGCCCGGCTGGTGGACGGACACGGGGCCCTCGGGCCGCCCGGACGACCGTTTTCGAGGCGGACACGCCAACAACGGCATGGCGCACGGTATCGGCGGCGTGCTCGCACTGCTGGCGCTCGCCGCCACGCAGGGCACCTTCGTCGACGGCCACGATGACGCACTGGGCCGGATCCTGGTGTGGCTGGACCGATGCCGAGAGGACACCGGCCGAGGCCCGGCGTGGCCGTACTGGGTCACCCGGGACGAGCTGCGCACCGGCAGCCTCACCTCGTCCACGCCGCGGCGGCCGTCATGGTGCTACGGCACCGCTGGCCTCGCCCGCGCCCAGCAACTCGCCGCGCTCGCCCGCGGCGACGCCAGCCGCCGGCTGGACGCCGAGAACGCGCTCGTGGCCGCCCTCACCGACCCCGCTCAGCTCAAGGTCACGACGGACAACGCCCTGTGCCACGGCTTCGCCGGACTTGCCCACGTCGCCGCCCGCGTGGCCGACGACGCCCACCCCTCGACCGCCGGACAGCTTCGCGCCACGATCCCGGCACTCCTAGCCGCAGTCCACCCGCCGGACACCGACCCCGCACACGCCGCCACGACGCTCATGCAGGACGAGGAGCGCGGACCCGGTCTCCTCGACGGCGCAGCCGGTATCGCCCTGGCCCTCCTCGCGCCCAGCACCGCCGCACCGCCCCGATCCACCTGGGACGCCTGCCTGCTCATCGCCTGACCCGAATCGACCGAAGGACACCCGCATGCCCCCGGACCGCTCCGAGCGCTGGCAGCAACACAACATCACCTTCGCTGACCGCGAGAGCGCCCAACGCGCCATCGTCGAACGCATCGCCCCTGCCCTCCTCGCCGCCGAAAGGGACGGGCAGCTCACCGGCTGGTGGTTCATGAACAAGCAGCCCTGGCCGTTGCGGTACCGCGCGGACGAGCCTTCACCCGCCGTCGAAGCGCTGCTGAGCGACCTCGCGCAGGACGGCACGGCCGTGTCATGGCTGCCCTACATCTACGAACCCGAGACCCACGCCTTCGGCGGGACCCAGGCCATGGGCGTCGCCCACGACCTGTTCCACAAGGACAGCCGCCACCTGCTCACCTATCAGCCAGGCCCGGAGCAGCTGGGCCGCCGGGCAACCGCCGTGCTGCTGGCAAGCGTGATGATGCGGGCGGCCGGCCTGGACTGGTTCGAGCAGGGCGATGTGTGGGTAAAGGTCGCCGCCCTCCGACCGGCCACCGGCCTTCTGCTCTCTGCGCGGGCCGCCGAACTGGCGCCCGCGATGCGGAAGCTGATGACGGTCGACGCCCATAGCCTGTGTCGCCCGAACGGCCCGCTCGCCGAGCACAACGAGTGGGTCGCCGCTTTCGAGTGGGCGGGCTCCGCCCTCGCCGACCTCGCAGGCCGCGGCGCCCTCACTCGCGGTCTGCGAGCCGTCATCGCCCACCACGTGATCTTTCACGCCAACCGCGCCGGTCTCCTCCGGGACGACCAAAGCGCCATGTCCAATATCGCACGAGAGGTAATCATGGGAACGAGTGACAACACCGCGTCGACCGACGAGGCAACGGCCGAGACGGATAGCGTCAGGGCGGTGAACACGGACACGATCGCTACCCCAACGGCTGACGCCGAGCGTCTCCGCAACGCCCTGGTCGACCAGCTTCGCGCGGACGGGCACGCCCGCACGGCCGCAGTCGAGAGTGCGCTGCGGACTGTGCCCCGTCACGTGTTTGTGCCGGATGCGTCGCTCGAAGACGCCTACGCCAACGCACCAGTGCACATCAAGTACGACACCGACGGCACATCGATCTCGTGCGCTTCCCAGCCGGGCGTCGTCGCCCTCATGCTGGACCAGCTCGACGCCCAGCCCGGCGAGCGCATCCTCGAACTCGGCGCCGGCACCGGCTACAACGCCGCTCTCCTCGCCCACCTGGTCGGGGCGAGCGGGTACGTGACCACCCTAGATGTCGACGACGACCTTGTGGAGGGCGCTCGCGCACACCTGGCCGCAGCCGGTCTCACCAACGTCGAGGCCGTGACCCGCGACGGGGCCCTCGGCTACGCCGAAGGAGCGCCGTACGACCGGATCATCGCCACTGTGGGCGCTCACGGCGTACCGCACGCCTGGATGCAACAGCTCGCCCCCGGCGGGCGGCTCCTCGTCCCTCAGCGCCTGAAGGGCACCGTCTCCCGGTCCATCGCCTACGAGCAGCGCGACGGTCGATGGGTGTCTCTCGGCAGCGAGATGAACACCTTCATGCCGCTCCGGCGGGGCATCGCCGACGACGACCGCCGCGTCATCCCGCTCAGCACAGACGGCACCGTCCGGCTTCAGGCCCCCGCTGGGCAGAACATCGACGCCGATGCCCTCGCCGGAGTCCTGGACCAGCCGCGCGCCGAGGAGTGGACCGGCATGATGGTCCGCGCCATGGAATCGCCGGAGTGGATGGAACTTTTCGTCACCTGTTCCCGTCCCTCCGGCCTCATCCGGATGCTGTTCCCCCAGAACGTCAAGGGCACTCTGCTCACGGAGGACCCCTACCCCTCGTCGACCGCGGCCGTCGACAAGGGCGCCGTCACCTACCTGGCGCGACGCGTGTCGGAGAAGAAGACCCCCGAGGGCGACAAGCTCTGGGAGTTCGGCGTCATCGGCCACGGCCCCGGCAGCGACGAGCTCGCCACGAAGGTCGCCGACGCCATCCGCACTTGGGATCGCGAATACCGCGGTCGCGAGGCCACGTTCGAAATCCAGCCCCTCGACGCCCCCGCCATCGAGCAGCGCCCCGGACTCTTCGCTCTCGACACCCCGCTGAACCGCATCGTCGTCGACTGGCGGTGACGCCCCTTGCGTAGGGGACGGTGCCCGTCGGCGTACGGCTGGCGGGCACCGCCGCCCCAGCACTTCTCACTCACGCCCGGGGAACCCATGGACCCGCACGGACCCATAGCCCAGCGCTTCCCGCTCGTCGCCCGATTCCGACCCGCCTGTCTGCCGTTGCCCGAACGCGTGGGACGCCTCGTCGACCTCGCCCAGACAGCGGTGAAGAAGGGCGACCAAGGGCTCGCATCCGCCGTCTACAACCAGGCCGCGCTCATGGCCTCAGACCTCGGCCTTCCCGGTCTCGCTCGCGAGATGTGTCACCAGCACGCCGTCGCCTACCTAGATGCTTGCCCCCTGCCCGGCATGAGCGCAATCCGGGGACTGGAACCGGTCGTCAACCTCGCCCGCCTCCAGATCCGCGCCGGCCACACCGACGAGGGACGCCAACACCTACTCGACCTGTACACGGCCGTCGAGGCAGGCACAGCGGCCCGGTTCGGGGGCGTCGCCGTACCGGCGAACATCACTGCGACCGACGAGGACCGCCACGAGGTCCGCGCGTGGCTGTGGCGCGTGCTCCTCGCCGATGGGACCCGCACCCTCACCACCAAGGGACGTTGGGCGGAGGCCCTGAGACACCTCGAGACTCACCGCGGCGTAGGCAAACGGATGCTCGACGGACGCCAAGTTGCCATACTCGCTGCCCTCGTTGCGGGTGACACGGCATGGGCAGCTGTTCTCCTTGCCGAAACGATGCCCGGTGATCCGTGGGAGCAGGCCATCACGGCATGCTTGACGGCCCTGTGCCGCCGCGGCGCCGAGCTGCCGGTCGAAGACCAACTGGCGGCGCTGGTGACCACCTATTTGGAGTGGCCGGCCGAACCTGGGATGACCGTCTTCGACATCCGGCTCGGCCTTACCGTCCTCGACGCGATCGGTTCCGCCGAGACTCCTACCGCCCACCGCATCGTCGAGGACGTCCACCGCAGGACGGCCGGTGCTGAAGACGGCTACGCGGCCCGCGAGAACCTGGCGCACCCTTTGTTCACCGCGATCGCCACGGACTGGCAAACCCAGGACTGCCGCGCTCTCGTACATGCCTGCGCCCTCGGGGCAGGGACCATCCCGGACGAGCTGCAAGGACAGCTGTCGTCGGCTCTCAGCACCAGCGACATTGTGATCCGGGACAGTCTTGCGCGCCCCTCCAAATCCGGGCGTACAACTCGGTGATCTGCGTGAGTGATCAGCCAGGCACCCTCTTCTCTCAGACAGTCGCGCGACCGGGAATTGGTGCCGACCTCGGTCAGCTGATCACTGCAGTGCAGCAGCACTGGACCATCGGGATCGCACGCATCCGTCACCGTCCGAGAAGTCGGCCGGATCCACTGCGGGGATCATCAAGGGGCGAGTGGGTCTGTGTGACGAGGCACCGGCATTCGCCCACGGAAGACGAGAAAATGGCCCACAGGACTGGAACCCCGTCCGGGATCATGTCATCGTACAACGACCCTGAAAACACCAGGTCAGCCGTAGGGAGCGGCATTGAACGTCAGCCTGCAGAGGGGCTGGCCGCCATGGCAGTACGCATGTTGTCGCTGCTCGTGAACAAAGCCATCTGGCGGAGTAAGCGCGCTGCCTACTCGGCACTCTCCTGTCTGGCCGTGTTCTTACCAGTCATCGGTGCGTCTTCCGTGATGGGGAGTTGGGCCGCGCGCCGTGTAGTGCCACCGGCTCCGTCATGGCTGTCGGGGTGGTTTCGGCTGGTGAGGGTGTGCCATCGGCGTTGGAAGTCGGGGGTGTGTTGGGTGAGGTAGTGGGGGGTGATGGGTTTGTTGTATTGCGCGGTGATTCCTTGGGTGGCGCATGCTTGTGTGATGTCTGCGTAGGTGGGGTTGGGCGTGTTTTGGCGTTGTTTGGCCCAGATGGTGTAGACCCGCCAGGATACGTAGTGGCGGCGGAGGTTGGCGGGGCTGATGGGTTTGTTGTGGCGGCCTTTGAGTCCTTTGGTGGCGCAGTAGGCGGAGAGTTGTTCGGCGGTGGGTTCGCTGCCGTGTTCGTTCTGGTATTCGCGCCAGGCGAGGTAGTAGCGGTCGGGGGTGGTGAGTTGGCGGTGCTGGGTGGAGCGCGGTGAAGGGTCGTGGAGGGGTGTCTGCGTGCGGGGGTGGGGGCTGGGCGGCTCTGTTGCCGCGTGTGCGGGTATCCCGTCGGGCGAGGGCTGCGGGGGTTCCGGCTGGGCGGGCGGGTGGTCGGATTCCTGCTGGGCCGGGGGGTTGGCGGTTTCGGCGATGGGTTCGGTCGGGTTGACGGTGTGTTCGTCAGGGCTTGCGGCGGCGTCTGACGGATCTTCGCGGGTGACGAGGTCTGTGGGGTGTTCGCGGGCGAGGGGGTGGTGGCCGTTGCTGGTGGTGGTGTTCCGCTCATACCTGGAGGCGGCCGGGGCTGTGCCGTGGGGAAGGGCGCCGCGTTGGTGGTTTTGCCCGGTGTTGTGGAGGTGGTCGTCCCGGGAGTGGTCGTCCCTGGGGTGGTCGGCGCCGCCGGCTACCGCGCCGGGCCGGTGCGTGAGACCCTGGCCCGGCTTGCGCCGGACGGCGTCGGCGTCGTACCGGGAGTGGCCGGCCGGCCGGGGTGGTGCGGGGGCTGCGGTGTCGTCGGCGGGGCGAGTGTGTCGCTGGTGCAGGATCTGTAGCAGTGGCTGCAGCTGTTGTTCGGTCAGCGGCTCGCCGGCCTTGGTGCAGATGCCGTACTGGTCGTGGAGCCACGATGCCCACTGTGCGGGGCTTGGTTGGGCGGGCGATGGGGCGGGAACGTCCGGGAATGCCACAGCAGACCGCTGTTCAGACCGCTGTTCAGACCGCTGCTCGGACGGCTGGCCTGACGGTTGTTCGGGCGGTTGTTGAGTTGTCTGCTTTGCGGTGTGGGGGTGGTGGGGCGGTTCGGTCTTGGTGGTTGGGGTTGTTTTTGGCTGCTGTGGTGCGTCCTGGGTTTCCGTGGGTTGTGCGGCGTGCTCGGTTGCGGTGTGGGGTGTGGGGTCTTGTGGCTGGGCGGGGTCCGGCTGGCCGGCGTGGTGGGCTGGTGTCTGGATGCCCGCGGCTGTCAGGCCCCCCGGGGCGGTGCGGGCCAGCGGGATGCCGTACTTCGCCAGCCGTAGTGGTGTCAGGGACTCGGTGGGGGCTTTGCGGCGCCAGGCGCGGCCGTAGCGGGAGCGTAGGCGGGCTTGGTAGATGAGGCGTTCCTGCTCGAGTGTGATGACCTGCTCGTAGGAGCGCAGTTCCCATAGTTTCATGCGCCGCCACAGCAGGAGTGTGGGCAGGGGGGACAGGATCCAGCGGGTGGGGCGGATGCCTTCCATGTGCTTGTCGGCGGTGATGTCGGCTGCGCGGCCGATCGCGTGCCGGGCCGCTTCGACGCAGACCACGAACAGGATGGGGATGACCGCGTGCATGCCCACGCCCAGCGGGTCGGGCCAGGCGGCTGCGCCGTTGAAGGCGATCGTCGCCGCCGTCAGCAGCCACGCGGTGTGGCGCAGCAGGGGGAAGGGGATGCGGATCCAGGTCAGCAGGAGGTCGAGGGCGAGCAGGACGCAGATGCCTGCGTCGATGCCGATCGGGAAGAGGTGGCTGAAGTCTCCGAAGCCCTGCTCGAGGGCGAGTTCGCGGACGGCGGCATACGAGCCGGCGAAGCCGATTGCGGCGATGGTGATGGCACCGGCGGTGACCACGCCGATCAGGATGCGGTGTGTCCGTGTCAGGTGCAGTGGCGCGGCCACACGTCGTCCCCCTTTCCGGTGTGGGGTGGTTGGTGGTGTGTCTGTCGTTTTGCTGGGGGTGTGCTGTGCGGGTGGTGGGCTTCTGGGTGGGCCTCTGGTGGGGGAAAGGAGGGAATCAGTGGGTGGGTTGGGTGGGTTGGGTGGCGTGGTGGGGTGGTGGCGGGTTGGGCGGTGGTGGGTTGAGGAGTTCGTCGATGAGGTGCTCGGTCTCGGTCTGGAGGGGGCAGTTGAGTGCTTGGGTGACCTGTTGGACGCGGGTGATGGCGGTGTAGAGGCCTTGCCGGTTGTGGGCCGCGTATTCGATGCGCATCCAGTCGCGGTAGAGCTCCTCGCTCGTGGGGTCGATGTCGAGGCCGGTGGTGATGGCCTGACGGGCTTTGCTGAGGTTGTGGTGGGGGCCGGGCGGGGTGCGGTGGGTGGCGATGAGGTGGGCGGTGTGGATGATGCGGGAGGTCATTTCCTGTTGGTAGGGCTCGGCCCACGGTGGTGGCTTGTGGCCGAAGGGGCGTCCGCGGACCAGGTTGAGGGCTTCTTCGAGCTGGGGCAGGGCGGTGGGCTGCTGGGTGAGGTGTTGGAAGTGGGTCCAGTCGCAGCGGATGGTGGGGGAGAGGCGGTAGGGGTCGTCGCTGGTGCGGCGGCGGGGGACGTAGGGGTGGCCGTCTCGGTCGTTGCCCAGGGCGTGGCGCAGGCCTTGGAGGCGGGCGTTGAGGGTGCTGGTGGTCCAGGGGTTGTGGGGGTCCATGTCGGTGCACAGGGTGTCGGCGGTGCGGCCGGGGCGGAAGTAGAGCAGGGCGGCGAGCTGGGCGATGCGTGGTCCGTGTCCGGTGTTTTTCACGCGGTCGACTTCGACCGGTCCAAGGACCCGGATCTGAGGGGCATGCGGGTCGGGCACTGAGTGCGGGGCCTGCGTGCCCTGTGGGCTGGGGGGTGTGGCGGGGCGTGCTGTGGGTGGTGCGCCGGCCGGGCGCCCTGGATGCTCCCCTTGCCCCTGGTCCTGCGCTTGCCCCTGCCCTTGCCCCTGGTCCTGGGCCTTCTCTTGCCCCTGCCCATGGTGCTGGGTGGGGGTGGTGTGCGGGGGGTGGGGGCTTTGCTGGGCGGCTTCCAGCAGGGCGGGGTAGATCTCGGTGTTCGTTTCGTCGGCGGTGGGGTGTGCTGCGGCTGGGAGGTTGCTGGGTTCTGCGTGGGGGTCGGGTTGGTGGCTGGCGGCTCTGGGGCGGCGATTCCCCGGCAGCGCGGACGGCACCTCATTGGTTCTTGGGGTGGAGGGTGTGGCAGATGGGGGCTCGTCTGGGTGCTTGTGCTGTGGGGCGTCGCCGGGCTGGGCGGATGGTTCCAAGGTGGTGAGTGTGGTGGTGATCTGCTGGTAGGCGGCGTGGGGGAGGCGTTGCAGGGTGATGTGGGTGTTGATGAGGTCGAGGTGCTGTGGTGTGTCGGCGCGGGCGTTGAGGACGGGCGCGTGGGGGAAGTGGGTGGCGGCGGGGCTGGTGGGGGCGATGAGGGTGATGGGTGTGGTGCCCCTCTTGTGGGTGAGGGCGGCGAGTTGTGCGGCGGTGTGGAGGTCGAGGTCGGTGGCGCACAGCATGAGGTGGGGGCGAGGGTGGGGGTGGGGGCTTTGGTGGGTTTCGAGGAGTCGTTCGGTCAGTTCCTTGAGGGCGTGGGCGGGTTGGTGGTGGTGGGTGATGAGGCCGGGGAGGAGGTGGTGCAGTTCTTCGCCGAAGCCGACGGCGGTGATGTTGAGGCCGTCGTTCAGGGGGCTGGTGGCCGCTTCCAGGGCGAGGGAGGTGCACACCTCGGTGATGTGTGGGTGCCCGCCGTTGAGGAGCAGTGCGGGCAGGTGGGTGAGGTTGAGCAGGAGGAGTGTGCCGGGTTCGGTGGTGCCGAGGGTGACCAGGCCTGGGTAGGGGGCGGGGATGGTGCGGGCTGTGGAGGGGTGAAGGAGGGGTGCATCGTCGGCGAGTTGCCACCATCGGTCCTGGCCTTGGGTGAACGGTGCGGGCGGCGGGTGGGCGTCGTCGTCGGGAAGGATCTCGAGCAGGTGGGGTCCGATGCGGGCGGCCCGCAACGCGGGCAGTGGGTGCTCCCCGTTCCGTGCTGCGGTGTGTGCCAGGGTGCGCAGGGCCAGGTCCAGACGGGCCACGCCGGCCGCGCCGTGGGTGTCGGTGCCGGCCTGCGGCGCGGCTTTGCCGCCGCGGCGCTGCGTCGTTGCCGTGTGCTGGTGGGTGCGCCGGCGGTGGTGTGCCAGGCGGCGCAGGGCGAGCAGTGCGGTGGCCAGGGCCGCCAGCAGTGCGGCGACACCGATCAGGGCGGGCAGTGCGGGCGTATGGCTGGTGGGGGAGGGCGCATCGCTGGGCTGGCGCGTCGGCGGGGCGAACGAAGACGTGGAGGGCAGGGGCGGCTGCGGGGGTGGCAGGGCGGAGGCGCTGGAGGTGGGGGGCGCCGGCGCAGTTGTGGCGTCGGGCGCATGGCTGGGCTGGGGGCTGGGCTGGTCGCCCCGGTGGGTGGTGGTGGGATGCGGTGGGGTGCCGCCTGGGGTGGCGCGGGGGTCTGCTTCGACGATCTGCTGGATGTCGCGCCGGGGTGAGTGAAGATCGAGGACTTTCACGGTGGCCAGGGTGGTGCCCGGGGGCAGGGCAAGGTCGGGATCGCTCTCGTTGATGGTGAGGGGCGCGCTGGTTGCCGGACTGGGCGTGGTGGACGGCGTCGTGGCGTCCGCATGCGGGGTGGTGGTGGCGGTGAGGGTGATTGCTGCGGTGAGGACCGCCAGCAGGTGCAGGCTTTGGGGATGGTGGCGGGGCGGGGCGGGGGTCCTCACGGGGAGATCCTGAGGGTGGCGGTGTCGAATTGCGGCAGTTGGAAGTCGACCTCAGTGGTGCTGGCGGGCGGGTCGGGGAACTGCATGAAAACGCGCACCCGCTCGCCCGCCGTGAGGGTTTTCAGGCCGGTCGTGGTCAGCGGGCGTCCGTCGGAGTCGCGCAGCACGTAATAGCGTTTGCTGTGGGTGAAGTCCACCAGGGTGGCCCCGCCCAGTGACTGGCCGTTGCGCAGCACGGTGTCCTCGTTGCCCCGCAGTTCGGCCGGCACCACGGCGGTGTCGTCGCCTTCGTTGTGCAATTCGCCGCGCAGGGTGAGAAATCCGCTGGGGTCGCGTTCTGCCGCCGTGATCGTCAGGGTGAGACGGTGCTGGCCCCTCAGGCGGGCCAGTGCTGTGGCCGTGGGCTGCGGCCGGCCCGGGGCGGGGGAGGCGCTTTGCCGGATGCCGGTGGCCGGGTCGCGTTCGTGCGGTGCGCCGGCGGCGCAGCCGGCCGCCGCGAGGGCCACGGTGAGCGTCAGCGCGAGCATTGCCCCTCCTGACCTCCACGCGGACCTGCTGGGCGGGCCAGGGAGAGCGCGCACGCTGTGCAGCGCCGCCGCAGGTAAGGGCTGTACGGCGTAGGCGTCGGGGCGACGTTGGCGCGCGGCCTGGGCTGAGGGGGCGCCGATGCGGGTGGTGGCGGGCGCGGCAGCGCCCGGGCGGGGCTGTGTCACCGGTCCTCCCGGGGGCGTGGCCACACGGTGAGGGTGTCGCCGTCGAGGGTGACGCGGCGGCCGGGGAACTGGTGGCGCACCCAGTTGAGGTCCTCGAGCTCGAAGTCGCCGGCTGCCCGCAGGACCCAGGCGTCGCCGACCTGGGACACCGACAGCGCCGCGGCGGGCCAGTGCACACCTACATATGATTCATGACTGCGAATATCGTGGCCGGTGTATGTCACCTTGCATCCTCAGGGATCAGTTATGGATGGACTGTTGCTGTGCAAGGGTGCTGGTGTAAAAGAAAGCTACTCGTTCACGTAAGCAAATTTCAAGGGGGTTGGGGGAGTTGGGGTTCGCAGGGAGTGGAGGTTGGGGTTCGGAGGGTTGGAGGGTCGGGGTTCGCAGGGGTGGGGGAGGTTGGGGGTTTGTGTGCTGTGCCGTTGTGGCCCTCGTCCTCGTCCGACCGGCCGCGGTGGGCACGTTCCTGTGCGGGCTGGGCTGGTGTGGGGTGTGTCGGCCGGCTGGTGGCATGCACCCTCGTGTGCGCGGTCGGCAGGTGTGCGGATGGCGGGTTGGCTGTGGTGTGAGGGGGCCGCGGCCGGGCGTGTGCGGGCCGCCCGCGGTGCTGAGGCGCGCTTCATCGCTCTGAGCGAGGTGGTCTGGGACACGGCCCACCGCCGGTAGGACCATTCCACCGGTGTTGGTGGGGGTGAGGACCTCCTGGCCGGCTGCGTGTGTTCTTTCCTGGCGGGCGTGGCCGCGCATCACGGTCGCCCCACGGCTCGTGCGGGAGAACCGGATGCGCGTGATCGGGGATCTGGCCGTGCGTACCGTGGTCAAAAACCGCAGACTCGCCGGTGCCGTCAGTGATGCGGCGTGGTCGCAGTTCCGGGGCATGCTGGAGTGCGAAGCCCGCTGGTTGGGGCGCAACGTTGTGGTCGTGGACCGCTGGTTTTCCTCGTCCCGGCTGTGCTCCGCCTGCGTCGCCGTGCCGGACACGATGCCCTTCAACGTGCGTACCTGGACGTGGGGCTGCGCAACGACCCGTGGCAGGGGCGTGAACGCGGCACAGAACCTGTGTGCCGCCGCACGGAGGGTGCACGCTTTGCCGGGGCTGGTGGAAGACCTCAACGCGTTTCTCCGGGCGGGCGTCGGCGGGACACCATCGTTCTCCGGGCGGGCGGGCGGTCGGCGAGGAAACGGGAAGTCTCACGGCGCGAGCCGTGCGCATCTGCCCCCGTTCGCGGGGGGATGTGTCACAGTGTGTTCCACGGCCGGTGTTCACCCCCGGCCATTGGCGCCCACACGTCTGCGGTGGGGCCGTGTTCTTCGAGGTCGTCGAGGACGGCGCCGCCCATGGCGACTTCGCGGGCCAGGGCGGCGACGAGCGGATGCTGCGCGACCATGGCCTGCAGGTCTGCGACCCGGTTGCCCAGGACGTACCGGGAGGCTCCGGTGAGCACGAACAGGACCCGGGGAAAGAGGGGATACCAGCGCTGCCAGACGGCACCGGCAGGGGCCGGCTGCCGGGAGCGTTGCCGGCCGGCGGGCTGCGGCTGGTGGGACCACAACCTGGCGTACTCGATCAGTTTCGAGGCGAGCCGTTCGCTGCTCATGGTCGTGCGGTCGACTTCGACGAACGCCCGCAGCTTGGTGCGCTGATCCTCGCCTATGAGCGTGTAGTGCATCAGCGCGTCCGCGATGATCTTCTCGCCGTCGCCGAGGGGATGGGAGACCTCGGGCGTCCAGTCCAGGTGGCCGTGTTCGTCGCCGCGCCGGCGGGCGTCGGCGACGAACGCGAGGTGGGTGCGGAGGACGGTCAGGGTGTGGGGTGTTTTCAGGGAGGCGGCGGTGGCTGAGGTGATCGGATACGGGGGGCGGCCGCGTAGCGCGGGCAGGTCCCGGGTGAGGCGGGCGCCCTCAACGGTGAGGTACCAGGCCCGTGATCGGTTGGAGGCGGGCAGCACCGTGTAGTGGACCAGGCCGCGCCGGCGCAGTGTGTTCAGCGGGGCGGAGACGCTCTGGCGTGCGGTGTGGGGCCGCAGCAGGGTGTGGAGCTGGTGGGTGGTGGCCATCCGGTGCTGGGCGAGCGCGGCCAGGAGTTGATGCGGCAGCGGCTCGGCCGGGCTGGGGATGCCCGCGGACGCAGGGGACTGGGCAGCGGCAGCGGTAGCGGTCATCACTGGTATCCCTTGTTGGGCAGCTCTACGGCTGGCTGGTGGGTGGGGATGAGTTGGGCGAGGAGGTCGCTCACACGCGCCAGTTGGCCGGTGGCGCTGGCGGTGAGCTGGCCAAGTGGCGCGGCGCCGGCCATGGCGAGGGCGGCGTGCTCGAGTGCTGCCGTCTGGCGGGGGCGTGCGTAGTGGGCGAAGACGTCGTCGAGGTGAGGGCCGGTGATGCGGACGGGGCCGACGCGGCGGCCCCTGACGGTGAGTGACATGTAGTGCTCGAACCGGTCCAGGGCGGCGACGATGTCAGGGCCGGGGTCATCGCCCCATTCCGCGGTGATCGGGGCGATGGCGGACTGCGATCCGGCGGTGGACGCGAGAGTGGAGGCGTTTTGGACCAGGGAGAGACGCACCGGGTGGGGCAGGCGGGCCAGCAGCTGGGTCATGCCGTGGACGTGGACGTGGTACTTGCGGAAGTCCTCGAACATGCTCGCGATGGTTTCTGGGGCGGCGCCGGTCAAGGTGATCAACTCGTCGAAGTACGGGCGGAACGGCACCCGCTGGGCTTCGGGGGTGTCGCGACGGGAGCGCACGGCACGCAACAGGTCCCGGGCGAGCAGTGCGGTGATCAGACGGTCGGTGGGCCCGTTGCCGCCCGGACACACCCACACGATCATCCGGGTGTCCATCGCGGCGCGGATGTTGTAGCGGCCGGCGGGCTGGCCGAGGAAGGCGCGGGTGACGGGGTTGGCGGCGAGGCGGGCGATCGGGTTGAGGATGACGGCGAAGGAGTCCGGTGGCAGGGTGGGGAAAACCGTCTGCCACCAGGAGCGCGTCTCGTCGTCCAGGCGGCCCTGAACCCCGGCGAGCGCCGCAGCGCGGAAGTCCGGGTCGGTGAGCAGCGCCCGCACATGGAAGATCGTGGCCTGGTCCTGGGGGCGCCCGGCCTGGCAGGCAGCCTCGTTGATGGCCACCAGCACCGCCAGGGCGGCGGTGAGGATGGTGAGCGCGCGGGGTGCGCTGGCGTCCTCCCAGCCGAGGGCGGACGCGAAGGCGTCGGCGGTGGCCTCGACGACCTCGTGCGCCACCTGGCCCTGGTGCATGCCGAGCGGATTCCATGAACTCACCCTCGGAGAAGACCCATGGGCGTTGAGGTCGATGAGCGCGATCCGGTCCATCAGTGTGTCGTGTGCCAAAAACGGCAGGGCGCGGGGCCAGGAATCGCGGTGCGGGTCGAGGAACAGGAGCCCGCCTCCGGCATGAGCCCAGCCGATCGCCTGCGCGAGGGCGCGTTCGGTCTTGCCGCCGCCCGCCTTGCCCACCCCTACCTCGAACAGCGTCTCCTTCGCGTAGCTGGCGACCAGGCGCCGGCGTCCGTCAGGACCGCGGTAGATGCCCTGCAACAGCAACGCGGGGTTGTTGAACTCGAACGTCGGCAAGTCCCCGGCGAACAGGGGCAGCCGGCAGTGCACCGTGGGCGGCTTGAGCAGGCCGAGCAGCTCCTCCAGGCGCACCCAGTTCGGACGGGGCGGCTGGCAATGACCCAACGTCCAGCGGCGCTCGAAGCCGCGGCGGCTGGGCCAGCGATCCGCCCCGAACCGCCACGGGCCCAGGCGCCATCCGCGCATCGCCCACCGTGAGCCGCCTCCGAACACGTCGAACGCGGCCTGGAGCTGGCCGAGCCGGGCCTGGGCCCGGCCTTCGGTGTTCGACGCGCACATCACCAGCAGCTGCACGCGCACCAGATGGTCGTCATCGGCGAGCTTGCCCAGAGCCTCCGCGGGCTCCACCCGGCGAGGAACGGGCGGCATGACCAGTCGACGCCCGCCCCCGCTCTGCTTGCCGCTGACCAACTGCTGGAGCTGCCAGGCGAGTGAGTCCTCGATGCCGCCGGCGTCCTGGCGAACCCACCGGGCCGCCCGCTGGGCCTCGCGCCGCTCCTTGCGGCGGGCGTTTGACATCAGCTGCAGACGGCGGGCCCGCAGCGCCCACTTGGGGGCCCGCTGGATGTCGAGCCGTATCTCGGCCAGGTCCCCCAGTTCCGCCCGCAGATCACAGACGGCGTCGATGAGTGGCTGCAGCGGGTCGGGGTCCAGCGGAACGTCTCGCAGCGGGGCCGTGGGCTTGCCGCGCAGAATGAACTCCGCCCGCACCACATGCTTCCGCGGCTTATCGACGAGGGGTCGGGCCCGCTGCACGGTGACGGCCGGCCCGAAGGGCGTGATCGACAACAGGCGTTCGCCGCCCGCGGGACCTTCGATCCGGTAGCGCAGCGGGCTCGAGCCGTCGGCACGCAGCCGGATCTGCACCGCCTTCGACCGCCTGGGCGCCCACCACGGCATGCTCGTCGAGGCCCGGGCAAGCTGGACCCCACGGCGGAAGATCTCCTCCACGCCGGGGTCGAAATGCCGCGACGGCACGAGTTCCAGCGCCATCCGCTCGGCCGAAGCCTTCCTCGCCAGACGGCGCACCACCATCTCGCTCACGGCGAAGCAGGCGACGACGGCCGCCGCGGGCACGTACCAGTTGGCAAGCACCCAGCCAGCAGTGCCGGCTAGGCCTGCCAGCAGATCGAGGACCTGACCGGCCGCCGTGTCATCCGTCCGGTCGCTCAGGTACGGGGCTGAGGCGTCCACGTGGACGCTCCTTTCGAGGTAGTGCGGGTGAAGTACCAGTCGGTGATGCGCCGGTCGGTGTAGGTGCCGCCGCGGTCGGTGCCCGCCCACACCAGGTGCACCACCGCCTTGTCCGGGCTGCCGTCGCGGCGGGCGACGGCGGCCTGGATACGGAAGCGAGCGGTGGCGAACGCCGGTGCGATCGGCTGCTCCTGGTCGCCGAAGAGCGCGGGCCACTTGGCGCGGCCGATCCCGGTGGCGTCCGCGTGCAGCAGGTCACGGCCGGCCTCGAGGAGCGTGTGCTCGTCGGCGGCGGCAAGGTCGGCGGGCCAGGCGTTCTCCAACGACTTCTGGATGACGGCGTCGCCGGCCGCGCCCTCACCCTGCGGCGGCAGAGCGGAGGCGCTCGCCGACTGCGTCGACGCGGTGGAGGTCGTGGCCTGCGCGAGCGAGCTGGCCTGCGCAGTGCGGCTACTAGGAGCGGTGGTCGTGGGGTGCGCCGTGGGAGCGGTCGCGCGCCGTGGTGCCGAGGTTGCGGGTGCGCTGGGCGTCTGCGGCACCGTCAGCAGGACCACCCCGGCCACGACCAGGACCACGGTGGCGATCAGCAGCAGGCGCGGCGAACGCGCCGGGGAGGTGGTCATAGCAGCCGGGCCCCTCCCGCGTACCCCGACATTGCATTGACCGCGTCCAGGCGGACAACCGTGCCTGGCCGGGCGGCGTTGACCATCTGTCCACTGCCCAGGTAGATCCCGACGTGATAGATCGTCGCGTCGCGGCCGGGAGCGTCGGCATAGAAGACGAGGTCACCGGCCTTGAGCGCGCCGGTGCCAAGCCCGGCCGGTATCCGTTGCCCGACACCGGCCTGCGCGGCTGCGGTACGAGGCAGGCGAATGCCCGCCTGGGCGTAGGCGTACACGGTCAGCCCCGAGCAGTCGAAGCCCTTGATGTTTGTGCCGCTCTTGCCGCTGGGAGAGCAGCAAATGCCGTACGACTTGCCGCTGGCATTGCCGCCGCCCCACGAGTACGGGACACCGCGCTGGGAGAGCGCCGCCTCGATCACGGTGCGGACCTTCCCGGACACGTTCTTCAGGTCCGGGTCTTTGGCGGCCGCCGTGTACTGGTCGATGAAGCCCAGCACGTTCGAGACGTACTCACCTGAGTGGTTGTACTGGAAGATCGCTGCCTTGAGCTGCGCCCGCTTGGTCAGGTCCCGTCCGCTGCCGCATAGGTAGATCGCGGCGCCGAGGGCGGCGTCGTCGGCGTTGTGCGGGTCGGCCGTCTTGTCTCGGTTCGCGTCCTTCCCCACGCCTTCCCAGGTGGAGGGCAGGAACTGGAAGGGCCCGACGGTGCGCTCCCCGCTGGCGGTGCCGTCCCATCTGCCGCCGTCGGTGTCGGGGAAGACGGTGGTGTTCCCGCCGGCCCCGGAGCCGTTGAGGAGCACCCCGTAGATCTTCGGACGGATGTCACCGCCTGCGGTGATGCTGCGGCCGATAGCGTGGTTCGACTCGACCTTGGCGATCCCGGCCAGGACCGGCCAGCGCATGCCCTGGCACGTGGGCACGTGCTTGACGACCTGCTGGACAGCCTTTTTGTAGGCGGTCAGCATCCGGGCGGGGATGTCTGCCGCGGTGCCGCCGTCGGTGATACCCCCCTCGTCCTGGAGCCCGGTCTGCAGGGCGACGTACGCGCTGATGGCGTTAGAGACAGGAGCCGCGCAGCACACCGCGGCGAACAGCAGTAACACCGTCACACATCCCCACCGCCCGAAGCGGCGCCGGGACGCGCTCACTCGCTCTCACCGCCATCGCCCTGCCAGCGTTCCCGCATCTCACGCAGCGCCTCGGCCTGGCGTAGCCGCTCCGCATCGGGGGTTGCACCGCGCATGGCGCGCGCCAGATCGGGATCCACGCGCGCGACGTTCTCGATGGTCTGCCGCCCAAGTTCCGCGGGATCGTTGAGCAGCCGCCGCAATGCCTCGTTCGGGCCCGAGAGGCCGGACGCCACCGGTGCAGACGATGGGCCGGCGGCGGCATGGGGGGATGTGGGTGCTGCCATAGCAGTGGGACGGGGTCCGGCCGTCGTGGCGCGCGACTGTGCCGCCCCTGCGGTACCCGTCGTGCCACGCCCCGTGGTGCGCGGCAGGCGACGGCCGCTGAAGGCGCCCGTCTGGCTGCTGTCGTCGCTGTGCTGGCGAATGGCACGGGACATCTCCCGGCCCGTCTCGGCCCAGGCTCGGCCGTCCTCGCGGATGGTGTTGCCCCACACCCGCACCTGCTGGCGAGCATCCTGGGAGTAGCGCGAGCCCCCTGACCGTGCGCGGCGGACGTTGGCCGGCAGACCCACCGTGGTCCCGTAGGCGGCGCGGCCGCCCCGGTCGAGGATGCGGTAGCCGCGGAAGCGGACCAGACGGTTGTGGGCGCGGGTGGACAGCAGGGTGCGGTCGGTGTTCTGGTCGTGCAGCACCTGGCCGGAGTCGCGGTCGACGACCTGGCCGTCGGCGTTGCGGTACCGGTCGGGCGGGCCGCCGGGCCTGCGCGGGCCGCCACTGCCAGAACCGCCCGACCCATTACCCGGCGGGCCCCCCACGGCGGAGTCGCCTTCCGCGGTGGGCTTTTGCCACTTGGCCAGCTGCTCATTGTCCGGGCGCCTGCCGATCAGTAGCCAGCCTGCGCCCTTCGTGCCGAGCCGCGCTCCGAGACCCCCGACGGCTGCCGCCGCCGTGAGCGGAGCAAGCCCGCGCCCGGCTTCGGCGGTGGCGTCGGAGAGCAGCCTGCCGGTGTCCACGGGCATGCCGGAGCCGTCGACGAGCGAGGTGAGCGCGCCCATCAGCCGCTGGCGGGTGCCGAGCAGCCCGAACCGGCCGCCACCGCCGCCGGTGAAGGCTCGCAGGCCACCGCCGCGACCGCCCATTGCCGATGGGGAGTTCATGGCGAGGGCGGCGCCGAGTTCGGAGGTGTCGCCGGGCAGGTGGGTGCCGCCGACCTTGGCGTAGCGCATCCGCATCGCCATACGACGCCCGAAGGACGTGATCCCGGTCAGCAGCCTGCGGTGCCCGGCCGCACCGGCGATGGCCAGCACGTCGATCAGCAGGATCCGTTCCACCATCAGGTCGGGCCCCTCGGTGAGGGTGGCGTCGATGGCGATGCCGAAGAACGGCACGAACGCACAGATCCCGACCACGGTCAGGACGGAGATGCCCCAGATGGACAGCCACTTCCACACCGACTGCCGTGCGGGACCGGGCAGCATGCCCGCGATGAACGTGACGCCGCCGGCGGCCGCGGCCGCCGCGCAGACGCCTTGGGTGCCCAGCAGGACGATCGCGCTGGACAGCAGCATGCCGCAGATGAACGCGGCGGCGATCATGAGCAGGGCGGCGCCGCCGACCCGCCACCACGTGGGCTGTTCGGCATAGGCGGCGCACGCTTTGCCGACGTCCCCGGCCTTCTTCAGGTCGGCGAGGAAGGCAGCGAACTCCCTGTCCTCGTCGGTGACGATCGCGGAGGAGGCATCCAGCAGCTCGCCCCCGGGCGTGAGCTCCGGCAGGCCGCTGCTGGGAATGCCGCCGATGTCCCGCTCGCAGTACTCCTTGGCCGGGCCGTAGACCAGACTGCAGGCGTCCTTCCTCTTGTTCTGCTCTTCGCAGGTCTTGCGCATCGGCGGGGCGAGCGCGTCGCACTTGGCGTCCCCGCCATCGCCGGAGGAGGCTTTGTATCCGCCGGAAACCCATTTCAGATGGACGGCGTAGGCCTTGCGGTCGCCGGTCTTGGCGGGGTCGAGGATGCGCCCGTACTGCAGCAGCATGTAGGGCTTGACGACGAGAGCGTTGGTGACCGAGTCCTGGAGTGGGCGGGCCACCTCCGTCGACGACACCGGCTGGGCTTCCTCACGCTCCAGGCACTTGGCCTCCTGCATGCCGGCCATGCCGTCGCACGGCCCGCGGCTGGCGAGCTTGCCACCCCAGTCGTAGGAGTTGACACTCTGCTGCGCGACGTCGGCGGCCACCTGCTGGGCCTGCCCCAACGGCCCGTCCTGAGCGAGCAGCGTGTCGGGGCGGATGAGGGCCGAGGCGGCGATCGCCCCGATGAGCAGGGTCAGGAAGATCTCGCCCAGACCACGGCCGACGCGACCACGCACGATCATGAAACCGGCGAAGACGAACGCCCAGGCCAGCAAGAGCCCCTTCAGCCCGAGCGTGTCGACGACCACGACGTCGTAGGTGTCGGCGATCTTCTGCGCCGGGCGGGTGAGGATCTTCAGCAGCGGGAACCGGAAGGCGACCTCGATCGCCCACCCGGCCAGCCCAACGAGCAGCCGGATCATGGTGAACAGCCCGGACAGGGCGAAGGCGAGGGCCTGCGTTTTGAAGGCGACGATGGAGCCGCCCTCGGCGTTCAGGTCGTACCCATCGATCAACACGCCCTCGGACGAGTAGATGTTCAGCGGGGCGAGCAGGTCTCCGGTCTCGCTGTTGCTGCTGGCCGCATACACGACCTGGCTGTTCACCATGACGAACACCCCGGTGAGCAGCAGGACGAAGCCGCCTGAGCGCAGCGCGCCGCGGTCTGGACGCCACATCTCAAGCCCGCCCTTGCCTCGTAGGTGTTCGGCGTCGCCAGATCACCAGCGCGCCTACCGCTGTCGTGGCCGGCAGCAGCTTCCACGTGGCGGCATCACCGCCGTGCTGTTTGGATCCGGCGCTCGCGGCGTGGCGGCCGCGCTCGCAGTACGCCTTGGCCGGACCGGCTATCCGATCGCACGAATCAGCGGGCGCCTTGTCGGTCTCGGCTGCGAAGGCATGTCCGGTGCGCGGCCACCACATCTCCGGCAGGCTCACCCCGAGCGCCAGGCCGAGCACGCCGACGGCGACGGCGAGCACCGTAAGAGCGCTCGCGGCTGCGGCAAGTCGCCGGGCGCGGCTGGGTGCGAAAGGGGTCATCGAAGGTCCTTCAGACGGTCGCCGCCTGTGGCTGCGCCGGCGAGCGGTGCGGACCCGGGCGGTGGTGCGGGGTCCGGTGTGGTGGTGCGGCGTCCGGGTGTGGTGGTGATGGAGGTGGTGATGCGCGGGATGCGGGGGATGACGACCTTGACGCGGCCGGTGTTCTGCCGCGGGCACGCGATGAGGAACTCGCCTTCGCGGCCGCGTTGTCCGACGGGGGACAGGCTCGTGGTCACCAGCCGCAGCAACTCGGGGTCTCCCGAGTCGAGGCCGAGGAACTCCAGCCCGCGGCGGGCGCGGTCACGGTCCGCGGTGCGGGCGAGCGCCCGGTAGGCCATCAGCCCGCGGTCGGGGCCGAGTTCCTCGGCGTCGTGGGATCCGGCGATCAGGCCGGCGCCGTGCTTGCGGCCGTCGTGGAGGATCTCGTGGACCAGGGCGGTGCCTTCGGCGGACGAGGTGAGCCAGTACAGCTCGTCCAGCACCACGGCGGTGAACCGTTCCGGGTCCTCGAAAGCTGTCTGTCGGGCGATCGCCGCGATGAGGTAGAGGACCGCGCGGCCGATCAGGGCTTCTAGCGGCTGCTGGTGCAGGACTTCGGGCTTGTCGAACGCGGCCTTGGGCGGCAGCTTCAGACCGGTCGTCGTAATCACGATCATGTCGGAGGCGCTGGAGGCGTCCAGTCGCACGGGCGGCAGGCTCGGGTCGAACACCATCGCGGCAAGAGGGTTGCTGGCCACCACGCGGATGAGGCCGGTGAGGGTGGCGGCCGCGTCCTGCCGCTTGCCCACCTCGCGCGTGGCCATCTCCTGAAGGACCTGAAGCACGCGGTGCATGGACGGCTGGTCGCCGGCGGCGGCCTGTTCGACTGCATGGTGCAGGACCTCCCCGTTGGTGCTCATCGGGCCGATGCCGAGCTGGAGCGTGAGGTAGGACAGGGCGTAATGGCGGCCTTCGGGTCCGTCGAACATGCGCAGCGGGTCGATGGACACCTCGGCCTGGGCGGCGTCGATGATCTGGCAGCGGCCCGCGGCCGCGGTGCGGGCGAAGCTCGCCCACTCCCGCACCGGGGTGCGGTCGATGCAGATTGCGACCCCGCCGCGCGCCCACACCGCTTCAGAGATCAGCTTCTCCAGGACGCTCTTGCCGGCGCCGAGATCGCCGATGATCCCCATGGAGGCGGAGGCGTCCTGCTTCGGCGCGTCCGCCACGTTGATCATCACAGGGCGGGTGGTGCCGCAGTCCAGGTCGAGGCCGAGGAACATCCCGTTCGGGTCGCCGACCTCGCAGGCGGTGAAGGCCCCGCCCAACGCCCAGTCCTCGCTGACCTGATGCTGGGTGAACTCCCGCACTACCCCGGGATGTACGGTGCCGGGCAGCCCGAGGGTGAACAAGGCCTCTTGCAGCCCGGCGGGGCGCACGGCCCGGTAGTCGGCGCCGCCGAGCAGCGCGGTAAGGGCTCGGGCGCGGGCGTCGCAGACGGCGGCGGTCGGCCCCCACACGGTCAGGACCGTCACCGACTGGACCTCGACCTCCACGCTGGTGCGCGACAGGCGCGCGTCCAGCTCGCCCAGGTCGCGGGCGGCGTCGGTCAGCGAGGCCGGCATGCCGGTGGGGCGTGCGTCGTACTGGTCGGCCTGATCGACCAGTTCGTTCTTCTTGCGCCGCACCTGGTCCCGGGCCTTGTCGGCCGGCACCAGGGTGAGGTCGACGGTGTAGTCGACGGGAAAGTCCAGGGTCTCCAGCTGCGCGAACAGGTCAGCTGCGTTCTGGCTCACGGCAGGCGGGCACTCGGCGAGCGCCAACTGCGCCTGATAGCCCACCCCGGCGTCGCACTCCACCTGCAGCCACCGCCGCTTGAGCGGCGAGGACGTCCCCAGCCGCCACCACGCCGTGCGTCCCGTCCGGCCGACCCGGTCAGCGCCCGACAGGTCCTCGTAGTCGAGGTCGGGATCGACGCCGCCCTCCTGCAGGCGGACCTGACCGAGGTCGGCGTAGCTGGGGGAGCGCAGCACCCCCTCGCGGACCTGCCCGCCGTACAGGTCGCTGGTCTCGGCTTCGGTGAGCAGCGGCTCGGTAAGGCCGCGGTGCAGGGCGTGCTGAATCATCCACACGATCTCCGCCGGGCGGGCCGGGCGGAAGGCGACGCTGCCGGCGAGCGCAGCTTCTACCCGAGAGGCCTGCTCGCGGTAGGAGGTCACCTCACGGCGTGCCACGGGCGCGGCCCGCATGCCCAGCATCGGCGCGACGTCCGCCCACATGGCGCCGAGTGACGCGGTCACCTGTCCGCCGGCGGCGTCGTTCTGCAGCGGCACCGCCAGCCAGAGCGTGCGGCGGTGCATCTCCTGCTCGCCCAGCAGGTCCAGGGTGGCCTCGACGTTCTCCACCCACGGATGCGTACTGCCGGGCACCTGGTCGCCGGGCTCGATGCCCTCGATCATGCGCAGGGCGATCTCTCCAGGGTCGACCTGTGCGCACAGCCCGAACAGGCGCGGCGCCCCCGTCAACGAGCGGATCAAGTGCGTGATTTTCGCGAGTTGCTCGTCGCGGACCGCGGCCGGGACGTAGGTGCCCTGGACGGTCTCCTCGCGCTGGCCGCGCGCGTCCGGTCCAGGGTGCAGCCGGTAGAGCGCCCACACGCTGCCGTGTGTCGACCAGACGAGGTGTCCGGCGATGTGACGGATCGGCACCCTCACCTCGCACCCCCCGCCTGTTCGGCGAGGGCGAGCAACTGCTGGACGCCCGACACCGGCCCCACCGACGCCGGGTGCGCCTGCGGCGCCGGGCGCGGCCGCGCGAAGGGACGGGCCGACAGGCCCCGGTGCGCCTTGCGGCCGGCAGCAGGCTGGTCGACGCGGGGCGTGGCCATGCCCGGGACAGCTGGAGCAGCCTCCTCGAGGGTGAAACCGCCGAGCAGGGGACGGGACATGCGGTCCCGGGCGGCGCTGCCGCCCATCCGTCCGCCCTGCGGCTGCCAGGCGAGCAGCACCCAGCCCAGCGCCGCCTGCAACGGAGCGCGACCCTTGATCTTCGGTCGGCGTACCGCCCAGACCGTCAGGACCCAGGCCACGATCGGCACCGGGCCCATCCACGACCACCAGCTGATCGTCTTGACGAGCAGGAAGCCGCCGCCGACAGCAACCGCGATCTGTGCCGGTGTGTAGGGGCCGAGCGGGATCTTCCAGTCGGCGACCTTGCCAAGCACCCACGGGTGTCGGCGGGCGGAGGTGTAGAAGCGGCCCACCCGCCCCGCGGCCGTGGCGCTCACAGCCAGCCTCCCGGGCCGTCAAAGTGCATGCGGGCGAGCGGGTCAGGTCCGCGCAGGGTGCCGGGCACGGCGGGAGCGCCCTTGGACGGGTTCTTCACCTCGTCGGTGAACATGTCCGCCAGGTCGTTACGGGAGTCGTACAGCCCCAACGCGATGATCATCAGCAGCAGGGCACCGATCCCGGCCTTCAGACTGAACTTTTGGATCATGATGACGACGACCAGGACGATCAGACCGGCCTGTAGACCCTTGGTCGCCCAGTCCTCGAACATGGTGATCCAGCTGTCGCCGAGGTCGTCCAGCTGCCCAGCGAGCATCAGGCCGTGCACCGCGATCACCGGGCACCCCCGTCCCGGGCGGTTCCGGACTCCAGTGCCGCGACTTCCCAGCGGCCGGAGCGGGACTCGAGAGCGACGTCGTACGCCAGCGGCCAGCGCCCGGCGCCATCGCGGGCTTCGACCTGGACGCGGACGCGGACCTTCGTGCCGTCGGGCGGCACCTGCTCGGCAGCTGCGGCCTCCTCGGCGCCCCACACCTCCTGGACGGTGACTGCGGTGTAGGCGGTGGGGGAGACCGGCGACAGCTTCACGCCGGGTGCGAGGTAGCGGTCCACCTCCCCGGCTCCCGTCAGGTACGCGCCGAAGAACTCGCCGACGGCCAAGGACAGATCGCCGTCGGACGGAACGCTCACGCCGTACGGCGACTTGGCCACCGCGGCGCGCGCCGGGCCGGCCACTACACCGGGGGCGCCGGTCACGGTGACCGAGGCGCCGCTCGCGTCGGCGGTCACCGGGACGACGAAGTAGCGCAGGCGTCCGTCGGCGTATTGCGCAGCCACGGTCACGGCCCACTCGTCGGCGTCGCGCTGCGCGCTACGCACGGCGGTCACCGATGCCGGCTTCGGCTGCGCACTGGCGCCCGGATCCGGCAGATCGACGTCAGGTGCGAGGGCCCGCGCAAGCCGCGCCTGCGCACTGCCGACGTCGTCGGCACTGCTGCGCAACCACGCGTCGACGAACACCTGCGCATAGCCCGCCGGGCTGGCGGTGGCCGCCACGGTGCGCACGGTGGTCGGCTTGTCCGAAGGGGCGGCCGCGACGGTGGTCGGGCCGGACATGACCGCGACGCCCAGGGCGACGGGACCGGCCGCGATCGCGGTGAACAGGGCCAAGCGCGACAGGCGGACGCGCCGCCTCATCTTCTCCAGCTCGACACCTGCGGCCATCGGGGGAGCGGCGTCGCTCGCCGAGGCCTGCTTGCCAGGGGACATGGTCAAACTCCCAGGTCAGAACGTGTACTTGCTGACCTTGAGAAAACCCGCCGACCCCGACCCGACCACCAACCACGAGACCCCGACCACGGTCACGATGGGGATACGAAGCTCATGGTCGGGGTCATGGTCGGCCCAACCACGGGCCCGACCACGGGCCAATGGGGGGCAGCCCGTGTTCACCGCAGTGCCCGCCAGCTCCCCGACGGCGACGGCGCACACACCCGCTCGCCGCACCGCGCCCGAGTGCGCAGAAGGACACCACCAGACCCGCGAGGGCGGCTGCGCGTCCGGGCACCCGGCTGTGCGCAAGACGACATCGGGCTCTCCCGGCCGTACTGCGCAACCGCTGAACGCAACCCGACTGCGCACGACCCTCGCTCGGTTGCGCAGCCCGATTGCGCAACGCCCAGCCGAGGCTGCGCAATCGAGGTACGCACCCACTGCGCACCGTGCTGGGCAGGCATGGTCGGCCCGACCACGGCAGCTAGAAGGGCTGCGTTGCCGGATCGTGACCGGTGGTCGGGGGTTGTGGCCGTCAGCCTGGTCGGGGTCGGCAGATGAGCTGACGGCATGGAACGCAGGTACGCCTCCCGTCCGTCGCCCACTGGCCGCCCCACTCCGGTGGGCACGGTGCGCTGCCGTGGCCACCGCACGCGGCCTGTGCCCAAGGCGGCACGATGAGCGGCTTCGGAGCCGTGGTCCGCCGTGGGGTGATGGCCGCCGATCAGTTCACGCAGATCGCCAACGGGTTGTTCCGCGACAGCCGGATCTCGTACCGGGCGAAGGGCCTCTTCGGCTACATCAGCACGCACCGGAACGGGTGGCTGGTGACTATCGCTGCCCTCGTCGCCCTGGGCCCCGATGGGCGAGACGCCGTGCGGGCGGGGCTGAACGAGCTGGAGGAGTTCGGCTACCTGGTCCGCGATCGTGTGCGCCGTCCGAACGGCACCCTCGGAGAGATCGTCTACAGCATCACCGACCGTCCCGCCGCCCCGGATGTTCCGCCCATCGACCCGGCGTCGACACAGGACGTCCGGGAGCCCAGCAGCGACGCCGGGTTCGGCGTTGGGATCCGCCGCGGCGTGATGGCGGGAGACCAGTTCACGCAGATCGCCAACGCGCTGTTCCGCGACAGCCGCATCTCCTTCAAGGCCAAGGGGCTGTTCGGCTACATCAGCACCCATCGGGACGGCTGGCAGATCACCGTCGCCAATCTGGCCCGACACGGCCGCGAACGCGTCGACGCGGTGACCACCGGCCTGGAGGAACTGGAAAGGCACGGATTCCTGCTGCGGGAGCGCGACCGCAGCACCGACGGCACGCTCGGCCAGGCCCTGTACTTCATCACCGACCTGCCCGCCCTGCAAAACCCCAGCTCACAACCAGAGTCGGGTTATCCAGGATTGGCTAAGCCAGTGTTGGCTGATCCCGGCACTAAGAACACCATCGTTAAGAAGACCAACAAGCAGAAGACCAACCCCCTCCCTCCGTGCGACCGGAGCGACGTCGCGCGCACGCCCGAAGGGACGGACCGGCCGGACACACCAGCGTCCCCGCCGGCCGCGCTTCCGACGGATGAGATGCACCCGGGGATCCAGCTGCTGCTTGAAATCGGAGCGAGCCGTCCGGAACTCCTGCTGACCGGGAAGGTGCTGACCGATCAGGGCCGTGTGGCAACGGTGATGCTGGAGGCCGGCTGGAGCAGCGAGCAGCTGCGCCATGTCATCACCGACCGGCCGTTGCCGCAGCCGGTGCGCACCTCGGTCGGTGCGATCATCGCCGCCCGCCTGCGAGCCGCACAGGCCTACCCGCCGCCCGCCACGCTGCATCGCCCTCACCCCTGCGGTGACGCTGTGGAGGACGAGTCGCCCGCCTGGCCGTCGGCCGAGCGGTCGTCCACAGCGTCCGCGGCCCGCACGGTGACCGAGGCCCTGACCTACCGGGCGCTCGTCGAATGCGCTGGCTGCGGCATTCCCGGAACTGCCCCCGGCGAAGACCTCTGCCCGGCCTGCCTGGGCTGGCCGCTGTGCCGAACCTGCCCTGGACCCACTCCCCGGCGCGCCCGCCCCGACGGCGACGGCCGCTGCACCACCTGCGCCACCGCATCCACCACCTTGCTGGAAGGAAGCACCGCATGACCACCTACGCGCCGCCGACGGCCGGGACCGTTCAGCAGCTGACCCCGTTCGGGCAGCAGCCGCAGCGCTGGGAGAGGAAACGGTCCCGCGCCGTGCGCGGCGGGCACGTCTGCTGCGGCTCCGATTGTGCGGCCGGCTGCGAACCTGTCCTGATCCGTGAACGGACGGGATGGGGGTGGATCGACTGGACGGTCCCGGCCGATGGCAGCCTGCCCGAACACCCGCACCGGATCGCCGTGTTCACCCCGCTCACGACTCGGCCCCAGCGCCTGGCCCTGCGCTGGCTGGCCCGACGACCGGCACACCGGATCCGCCTCGTCACAGTGGCCATACGGCCGGCCACCACCGTCGTCACGGCACTCACCCTGGTGGCGGCCGCCCTTGCGCTCATGCACGGCGTCCCCCTCAGCATCGTGCTGCCGGCGGCCGCCTTGGGCGCGTATCGAGTCGTGATCAATCTGCAGAATCACCTTCGTGGCGGGGTGTGGCCCGCGTTCCCGGTGTGAGGCGCTGTTGATTCGAGCGAAGGCGGAGGGCGGGAGCTGCTCTGACATCGGGCCGCACCAGGACCGCCAAACAGTGCGGGTCCGGTAAGCGTGCTGGAGAGGAGCGCCGCCACTGCCCCTGCTGCTGAACGGCGCGTAGCATGTCCGGGCATGACGCTGCTGCCGAACCTGCCTCAGAACACGGCGCTGCTCGAGCTGTTGCGGGAGCAGGGTGTTGCGCAGGTGCACGGTGCCTATGCTTACGAGGGGTGGGAGCTGCATACCCACCCCGATCTGGTCGAGAGACTTGAGGACCTTGCTCCCCGCTGGCCCGTCCTGGCGACCTTCGGGACACCGGTGCTTGGAGCCAAGGGCATCGCCGCGGTCGTCGCCTGGGGTATGGGCATGCTGTTGGTGCGTCTTCCCGAGGCGCCGACCGAGCCTCTGGAGCCCGCAGGGCCCTGTCCGCCCCTGACGGATCCGGGCCAGGGCTGGTACTCGGTCTGCCCCTGGCAGAGCGAGCTTCCTTCGGCGGAGTCCAAGCGCCTGCTGTCGGCGCTGGTCCAGCATGCGCTCTCGTATGCGGCGAGCCTGTCGGAGGACGACAGCATCGACTGGCAGGGGCGCCCGGTGCAGGCACCGGACACGCACAGCGGTAAGGCCAAGGGCAGACGCCCCAGCAAGCACAAGGGCGGACGCGGACGACGGCGCTAGTTTGTGTAGCGGGGGCGTGATCAACGGGGCGTCCGGGTCAGGTCTTTGATCCAGATGACCGAGGCGCGCAGTTGGAGGCCGGCGAGGTAGCTCTCCGGGGTCTTGTCATACCGAGTGACGACGCCTCGCCAGGCCTTGAGCTTGTTGATCAGCCGCTCGACGGTGTCCCGCTCCTTGTACAGGCCTGCGTCGTAGCTGACGGGCCGGCCACCCCTGGGGCCCTTCTTCTTCCGGTTGGCGGCCTGGTCCCGCTTCTCCGGAATGACGGAATTGATGCCGCGTCTGCGCAGGTGGACGCGGTTGCCGCGGGACGAATAGGCCTTGTCCCCTGCGACGGCTTCGGGCCGGGTGCGGGGGCGGCCGACGGGCCCACGGACCCGGATCTTCCTCAGCACGGGGATGAACTGCGGGCTGTCCGCGGCCTGGCCCGCAGTCAGGATGAACGCAAGCGGGCGGCACTTGCGGTCGGCGGCGGGGTGGACCTTGCTGGTCTGCCCACCCCGCGAGCGTCCCAGGAGGGCGGCCTTCAGCCGGAGCTTTCGGCGCCGCCGGATGCGTCGTCGCTCCTCCTGCTCGGGCTCCGCTTCGACATCCCGTCCGTTTTGTTCTTCGAGGCTGCCCCCTTTGACCTGGCCTTCTCCTCCTCGGCGGCAGCGTCCTCCAAGGCGGTGAGCACGTCCGTGCTCAGGTGCATCCCAGCGGCGTCGTGGTGGGACCGCGCGGTGGTGGAGTCGATGCTGACCAGGGACAGGTCCACCTCGCCCCGCTTCGCGGCTTCCGCAATCAGGCCCTCCAGGAGGTTCTCGAATACGCCGGCGTCACGCCACTGCCGGAAGCGGTTGGAGATGGTCGACCAGGCGCCGAACTCCTGCGGCATCTCCCGCCACTGTGCGCCGGTCTTGAACCGCCAGATCACTCCCTCGAACTGCTGCCGCAGGCGCTCGGGGTACGGGCCATACTCGCCGATTGGCAGGTACGGATCGATGAACTCCCACTGCTCGTCCGTCAGTTGCACTCGCGTCACGCAAGACGATCTACCGGATCACACCTCGGAGCGAGGCCGGAACCCGCAAATTGATCATGACTCGATACGCGCCCTAGCCCCGCTGCTCGTGGAGCACCTGCCCGACCGGTTCGATACCCGCGCCGGCGAGAACGCCCGGATCATCGAGGACGAAGCCGCCTGCCGCTACCTACAGTAGGTAAAGCTGCGGCTCGTGACCTGGGGGGCAGCCCTCCCTCCCCAAGATGCAACCCGAGTGAGGGAAGCGCACGATGAGAAAAGGGCACCCCCTCTGGAGGTGATCAGGATGCGACGTTTACTCACCGCCGCAGCGGCCCTGGCTCTTCCAATTTCCCTCGTAGGAGCGCCAGCTGTAGCGGCATCGCACGGCACTTCTGCGACCGCCACAGTGACCAGAGCCCAGGCCGCACACACGTTGAATGGTCCAACAACCCTCGTAGCCCAGGGACCGGACGACGTATGCAACTACACCGATAGTCGACCGAGCCTTCGCCTAGGGTCATCCGGGGCAGCAGTCCAACAAGCCCAGTGCTACCTGAATCAGGCGATCGGCGCTGGCCTGGACGAGGACGGAGACTTTGGCCGAGTCACGCAATCCGCGACGATGGACTTTCAGCGGTGTGCTGGCATCGTCGTCGACGACCGCATCGGGGCCCAGACTTGGTCATTCCTTTCCTTCTGGGCCAATGCGCCAGGCGCTCCCTTCTGCTGACGGGCCCGGAACAACTCTGTACCAGGGCGCGACGCCGCACCATGAGTGATCGGCGTGCGATCCTCACTGGTTGAGCCCAAGGTCCCAAAAGCGAAGTGAGCGACCCTGCCCAAGGGGGCTCATGATGCTCGGGAAGCTAGCTTCGTGCTTCGGGACAGTAGTTCTCTTCTATCGAATACCCAAGGACGGAGTTTCCAGATTGGGTGCGACTCGTGCGATCACGGTTCAGCAGGGAGCAAGAGGAGGAGGTAAATAATGGTGCCATAGCGCTGAATAACCAGCTCACAGAGAGGTACAGGGCCTGTCCTGACGAGCAATTTATTCTCGTCGGATATTCGGAGGGAGCGTGGGTGATTCACCTCTATCTCAAAAATCTAGGCACTAGAGTCCTCGATAGAATCGCCGGTGTCGCACTGCTCGGTGATCCCCAGTACGCCCGAACTGGCGTTATTCCGAAGTTGTACCCAAACCATGCGATCACTCCTTACTTCCCTCCCGCCGTCGAGGGTAGGGCCGCCAGTTGGTGTGTCTCGTACAACCTTCCAACCGTAAATCGCACTGTATTTGATCCCATCTGCCATTTCTCCGGATTCAGCATAACAAACTGCCTGAAGGCCGCTCAGGGCGCGCTTGATGAAATTTGGTGCCCACATCTCCGCTATGTGGAGACGGGCGGAACCAGGCGGGCTGCCGACTTCCTCGTCGGTGTGAGCTGAAGAGGTGAGAGAACCTTCCTGTGTCAACGCTCGGCCTCCACGCAAGGAGCGTGATGGAATGATGTCAGAGACGGTTAAGTGTCCGCATTGCGATGCGGTGGCCGCGCAGGAAGATTCCTTCTGCGCCATTTGCGGACGACGGATTAGACCGGAAGGCACCATTGGCGCGCGCGACTCGATAACGGTCTCAGATTCGGAGGCCGTGACCCCCGCCGCTCCGAGGCGTGAGCGTGCTAACCAAGCAGAGATCAGTTCGAACGCTCTTTATGCAGAGTACGATTCCCGGAAGCTCACCGTGCTGACAGGGTATGCAGCGGGCGTCATCGGCTTCCCTATCGGATTGCACAGACTGTACGCCGGGAAGCCGCTATGGTGGATCTATTTGATCCTTTTCATTCTAGGTGCCATCGGAAGCCTCATATTCGTCGGTTTCGTCTTCTTTGGAATCATGTTCACCTGGTGGATTGTTGACATGGCATTGATGAAAGGGTGGGTTGAGAAGTATAATCAGACTCTTCGCTTCCAGATATTCAACCGGGCACGGGAAGCCCAAATGAATCCCCACTCGGACTGGGGGACGCGAGTCGCCTGACACTTATTGCGGCGGAATCCCGATATTATATCGGATGACGCGGCTTGGGGTCAGAAAGATCAGATCATTCGGGGGTCAGCGGTGGCAGGCCAAGCGCGACTTCATTGCACGAACGGACATACTCCGCCACCGGAAAAGGCGGCGGCTGAGTTCTGCACAGTTTGCGGCGCCCCCATAGTGATCACTTGCCCCAACGGTCACGAGGTCAGGCCAGCCCCCTACTGCAGCGTGTGCGGTGCATCCTGGCCTTCCAATGATCTACCCAGCAGTGACGCTTCTCCTGAACCGTCACCGACCGGTCCACATAAGCCCCGACGTGTCCCACCGGTCCTCCTGATCGTCGGAGCAGTGCTATTGGCCATACTTGTCGGTGCCGGGGCCTATGTCGGCATCTCACGGCTCGACAACTCAGACTCAAGTTCCGAGCCGCGCCCGTCCACGCAGACGGCGCCGAGTCCGCAGACGCCCTCGGCGCCGGCCGCCAACGAGGTCCCCCAGGAATACCTCGGCAGCTGGGACAGCAGCATCGACAACGCCACGGGGCACCACACCCGCCGTCTAGTCATCCAGCAAGGCGGGGTCGGCGACACAGTGCTCTTGCTCACAGCGGACGGCCCCACCAAAGACGGCGGCACGTACCACTGCGGCTTCACAGCCGAGTTGGTCTCAGCGCCCACGGGTGACGGTCCTCTCCGCATCGGGCCGACCGCGGTGACCGTGGCTGAACCGGTGTCAGCCTGCACTCCAGGTGGTGTCAGCACCGTCACTCTGCTGTCCGACGGCAGACTCCGGCGCGTAGACGGTGAGCAGTTGACTTACACAAAGGCAGACTGAACTCAGCCAGGGCACGTCCGTCACTCGCTGTACGACGGCCTCTTTCCCGAGATCAGGCCAACAAGCAGGCAGACACGAAGAACCCTCTCCACCCGATGGCCTCTGATGAAGCGGACGCCGTGCCGCCGGAATACTGCACAGTCGGAATACGCCCCCCGCCAGTATGGGAGTAACCCCATTCGGTAGGGTGCGGGCAGCGGCCGACACATCGGCCCAAGCCCGCACCCTGGCCCTTGACCAGGTCGCACCACGGCAAAGGTGCCCGCGGACCCCCCAGGAGGGTCCGGACTGTGAGCATCAGTGTGAGAGGTACGTCAACTTCCGGCGGCCGCATGGCCGTTGAGCCTTCCGCATGCTGCTCTTCATCGCGCGCATCGGGTCATGGGGCCGGGCGAGGGAATTGCGAGAGCCGTATGACCAGCAGCCACGGCCGCAAGAGCCGGGCGAGAAACAAGAGCCGCCGCCAGGGTGCCGCGTAACGCCGCCGCCAACGCCGGCACCCTCCACCACCACGGCAGCGGCCCGTCCCACAAGGACCTCCAACTGGCCGACCCCAGCCGGTGGGGAGTGGAGACCGCGCCGGACATGCGGACTGCGTCCGGGCTGATGGGCGCGTGCATCGAGCGGTGCGCACCGTGCCAGGAGTCCCTCGCGGCAAAGCTCCTCGACGACGAGGATCCGATCGCGCTCGCGGTGACAGCCGCGTCCGTCTACAAGCTGCACGTGACCTGCGAGCCGGACGTGGGAGGTCCCGCCGCAAAGGCCATCCGGTTCTTCTTCTTGCTCGTCAAGCATGTCCGCTTGCACCGAGGCGACCGCCCACCTGTTGCAGGTCACGGTCGAAGTGCAGCGCAGAAGGACTTCGGCGACCTGATCTCGCGGGCGGCTCAAGGCCAACCACAGGTGCCGCACACCTGTCGCGGTGCTGCTGCCCGTCGACACCGACTCTGCTCCCCACTCGTCACAGGCCGCGGCCATGAGCGCGGCGCCCGCAGGAGGTGCGGTGAACAGCCAAGCCACTCCGGACCGCAGCAGAACACCGCGCAGGCTGGCCACACTGGGCGACACCATCGGTTCCGTGCTGACGGGCACAAGCTCATCGCCCTGCGCAACGTCGACGCGGCGGTCTTCTGGACACCCCCCCGGCACGTACCGGATTGGGACCGGCTTCGGCGAAGTGAAGGCCAAGTTCGTCCAGCTAGAGCGTGTTGCAGAAGGCTGTGATCCGGGCATTTCCCTTGTATGCGTGGGGTGTTGAGGGCTGATCCGTTGTGGGTGGAGACGTTCACGGGTCTGCGGATGAAGCAATTCGAGCGTTTGCTGAAAGCGGTGCGGGAGCGGGGTGGCGACGGGCCGCGGATCGGTCGTCCGTGGTGTCTGCCGCTTGCCGACCGGGTACTGGTGGTGGCTATCTACTACCGGACGAACCTGACCATGCGGCAGCTCGCGCCGCTGTTCGGGGTCTCGCCTGCCACGGTGTGCAGGGTCATCCAGCGGCTGCGGCGCTTCCTCGCCCTCGAGTCGGTCTCCCGTCCCGATGATGCCGCGGACCGGCTGTTGATCGTGGACGGCACCTTGATTCCGGTCCGTGACCGCAAGATCGGCGCCTCGAGCCGCAACTACCGGTTCTCCGCGAACGTGCAGGTCATCATCGATGCCGACTCGCGCCTGGTCGTGGCCACCGCCCGTCCCGCTCCGGGCAACAAGGCCGACGCCCACGTGTGGCGCAACTCCGGCCTGTCGGACCAGTGCCAGGGCGTCACCGTGCTCGGCGACGGCGCCTACATCAACACCGGCCTGGTCGTCCCGCACCGCAAACGACCCGGCCGGCTCTGCTGGCCGGAGAAGAAGCCGACAACGCGGAGCATCGCCGGGTCCATGCGCGGGTCGAGCACGCGATCGGCCGGCTGAAGAACTAGAAGATCCTCCGCGACTGCCGACAGCACGGCGACGGCCTTCACCACGCGGTCGAAGCCGTCGCCCACATGCACAACTTCGCCCTAACCGCGTGACCAGAACAGCCACGGTCGGGCTTTGACCTGCAAATTCACAGCCTTCTGCAACACGCTTTAGCTTGATCTTTAACCTGTGCGGCGCGGTCGTGGGGTGGTTGACGTCTTCGTTCGCTGTTTCGCCGCCGGTGTTTTGCGGGGTGTGTGGACGTCGTGGCGGGGTGTGGGCCGGGTGTTCTTTCTGCCTGGTGGTCGTCCGGGGCCGGGGCGGGTGCGTTTCGGTGCTTGGGCCGGGCAGCTGGCCTTGGGGCGGATGTGCCGAAAGTCGCGGCGGACTCGGGCGGGGGTGAGCCTTTCCGGCGGGGTGGGTCTCTCCCAGGGGCGACGCAGGTCGGCCGCCAGCGGTCGGGCAAGCCGCAGCTGGGTGTAGGCGGAGAGGATCAGCCATGTCCATCGGTCGGCAGCCTCAGGGGTCCGGATCTTCGGGGAGGTCCAGCCGAGGGTCTGTTTGAAGAAGCGGAAGGTGCGCTCGATGTCGAAGCGCCGCAGGTATGCCTGCCAGAGACGGTCGGCGTCTGCCGGGATGGCCTCGGTGCCGGACCACCACAGCCAGACCGGCTTGGGTGTTGCTCCGCTGGGCAGGTGGTCGATGTCCAGGCGGATCACTGTCCCTTCGACGATCGGGAGGGTGCCGACCCGGCTCGAGCGCGCAGATGATCGAGTAGGGCCAGCCGGGGACCGGGATGTGCTGGTCCTTTCCCCGGCCGTAGGTGTGGCACAGAATCCGTTCCGGTGAGGTGTGGGCGTCGGGCCGCAGCCAGCAGGTGACGTCGACAGCCAGGACCAGCCGGCCGTCAACAGCCCGTGGCAGCGGCACTTCGGCCAGTGCCTGCCGCAGCCGGCCGGCATCGATGCGTCCACGGGCGACCGCGGCGTAGAGCCCTCCATGGCCGCGGCGGTATTCACCCACCAGCGACAGCTCCGCCAGCGACCTCACCGGTCCGTCGCCGCACAGAACGGCATCAGCCAGCTCGAACAACGCGTCCGAACGAGCGGTCAGGCAGGAGTAGAACTCGCCCCGGAAGCATGACAGTTGTGTCAATGCGTCAGACCGGGCGTCGTGATGCAGCAGACTCATCCTCACGGCCTTCGTTCTGAATGTGTGTGTTCCTTGGTCGGAGCACATGTTCAGACGAAGGCCGCTTCCGCGTGAGGCAGTTACCGGACCGAGGGATCAAGTTCGACGCGCCATTCGACGCCGGACGTTAAAGATCAAGTTAGGCGAGATCATCCCCGAAGGTGACGACTGATGGCCGGGCCAACAGGCCACGGAGGGTCCCTGGGCGCTGCCCTCAACGACCTCCTGCGCTCCCAGGTCACCCCCCGCCACCGGCTGTCCTCATACACCGCCAAACACTGGCACGCCCAGCTCACCGCAACCCACCGCGGATACCAGGCCCTGGAAGACGCCGGACTGAGAGTCGGCCCGGAGTTCAGCCCGTCCTGTCCTCGGGCGGCCGGATGCGGCCCCATCGGACGTTGGCGTCGTGCCGGCCGGCCGGACCGCTCGCGGTCGGCCAGGGCAGGCAGGCCTCCAGCGGCGAAACGGCCCCGCAGGTGCGCACCGTGTCCACGTGCATCCGCGTCTGCACGGCAATTTAGGGCGCCGGGACGCCCTCGGGCCGCCAGCAGCACGATGGCAGCCCGCTGCCGGGCCCGATGGGGGTCTTGTGGCCATGCGCCATCTTCTTCAGTCGGTGGCGCTCGGAGGCGGTCAGCATGACGGGCACGGCGGAGGCGAGGGGCATCGGAGGACAGCGACCGAATCCTTCGGGGCAACGGGGAACGGGCCGCCACCAGCCCGCACCCGTCTCTCCGTCCTGCGAGATCACGGCAACTCCCCCGAGTTGCCGAGGAAAACCGTTATGCTGCCCGACTTGCCTTAGGCATGATCGACTCGTGGACACCTACTTGGAGACCGAGCGCCTGACCCTGCGGCGCTTCACTGCCGATGACGCGGACCTGCTGATCGAGCTGGACAGCGACCCGGCGGTGATGCGCTACCTGACCGGCGGCAATCCGACCGCGCCGGAGCTCGTCCGCGAGCGCTACCTGCCGAACATCCTCGCCGGCTACGAGAAGTGGGGCGGCGACCTCGGACTATTCGCCGCCCATGAGAAGGACGGCGGCGCGTTCATCGGCTGGTTCATCCTGCGTCCCGAGCCGGAGGGCCCGCCGGACGAAGTCGAACTCGGTTACCGGCTGCGGCAGGCGGCTTGGGGCAAGGGTTATGCCACCGAGGGCTCGCGGGCCTTGCTGGGCAAGGCGTTCACGGAGCTCGGTGTGCACATAGTCTGGGCTGAGACGATGTCCGTGAACCGCGGTTCGCGCAACATCATGGAGAAGCTCGACATGACGCTCGCGGACACCATCCCTGTTCCCTCCGACATGGAGACGATCGAAGGCTCCGAGTATGGAGGCGTACGGTACGAGATCACCAAGGAGCAGTGGGAGCAGCAGTAACCACGGTGCGAACGGCCGTTCTGCATCCATGCCCACCGGCACCGGTAGGTGGACGGAGGAGTCGTACCAGGGTGAACCCGGGGTCCGCCCCGGACTGTTGGTCACCGTCAACTACCCCCCTTACTGGGCGATCAGCGGCTGTGCCGGAACAGGCGCACAACAAGTGCCACAAGCAGGTCCGCGCTCGGGTTGAGCACGCCTTCGCCCGCATGGAGACCTGGAAGATCCTTCGCGACTGCCGCCTCAAGGGCGACGGTGTCCAGGACGCCATGAGAGGCATCGCCCGCCTCTGCAACCTCGCTCTCGCCGGGTAGGCGAGCGAGGAGGACAGTGATCGACCTCCCCGCACCCATTCGAAGATCTGTTACGGGGCGAGCCTTTAGCTCCTGGCGGTGGTGATCTCGGGAGACGCGGCCGTCGGCGGCAGCTCCGCGGCGTGCTGTGTGCCCGTGCGGTCGGAGTGTTCCCGCAGGAATCCGCAAGCGGCTAGAGCGATTACGCCGGCGGCCGCCATGTAGACGGCGATCGGCGTCCAGCTGTGGAACTTGGCGAGTAGTGACGTGGCGATGATCGGGCTGATGGCACCACCGACCAATCCACCCATAGGAAGGTCTCTGCTGGAGTCTGAGAAAACTGTCGATGCTCAAGTGGGGGCCGATTCCAGCCGCCCGGGTGGGGCCGCCGAACGACGTCGCGGCCAACCCCGCAGGTGCGCTGGCGGCGCACGTACGACCGGGTACGGCGGATGCTCGCGGAGTTGGAGTAGGGGTGGCCGGCTAGGCGTGCCGGAGTTCAGAGTCAGACCGCCACGGCCTCCGTGCGGGGTGTCGGTGTTCAGCGCCGGGCTGCCACGGCTGTCGCGGCCGCGGTCAGGATGCGGTGCAGGACGGGGACCGGGATCGCCGGGTTGGACCGCTGCGCATGCCGTGTCGCGGTCGTGCAGCAGCCCGGCCAGGACGCGGGCCGGCAGCCGCGGATTGTGCACCGAGGTGCCGCGGACGTAAGCCTTCGGGTCGTTCAGCAGCCGCACTGCGTAGGCCGGTGGCAGCCGGGGTCCTCAGCCGCGCGGCGGCGCACCTCGGCTTCGGGATCCCGGGCCAGGCGGGCGACGTCGGCCGGTGTCGACTCCGGATCGTCGAGGGCCAGGCGGCGCATCCGCCCGCTCGGGTCGGCGGTGTAGCGCAGCAGGCCCGCACGGGGGAAGCACCCCGGGATTCCTCCCGACTCAGCGAGGAACCTCTGTCTGCTCAGGAGCGCGTTACTTCAGCTCACAGCATTCCGTCGGTACTTCGTTTCTGGCTTCGACATGAGCAGAGCCTAAAGATCCCAACCCGCTCCGCGACAGACCGCGTTCACGGCGCCACCATCACCGATCGACTACTGAGGTTTTCAGGGTGGGGTCGGTGGTGCGAGGGTCAGGCCGGTGGCGGTGAGGCAGCCGTCGATCAGGTGTGGCCGGAGCTGGATCCTGCGTAACTCCTGGCGGAGGACACGGTCGAGGTCATCGGGTGTGCCGAAGGCGGTGTTGGCCATGGCCCGGCGTACCAGTGACCAGACGGCCTCGACGGGGTTCAGGTCGGGTGCGTACGGCGGGAGGCGGACGGTGCTGAGCCAGTCGTGCTCGGCCTCGTACCGCTTCAGCCCGGCTGCCAGGTGGGTGTTGAGATTGTCCCAGACCACCACGATCGGGCCGCTGAGCTGGATGTGTGCACGGACGAGCAGGTCGCGGTAGTCCTGCCAGGAGAAGCTCTTGCGTGCGCCTTTGAGGAGCAGGTGGTTGCGGGGCCGGTGGATGAGACGGCTTTTCACGCCCGGTTTGTAGCAGCACAGGGCAGCGACCGAGGTCCTGCGGCGGGACCGGCCTCTCACTCGGATGACGGGGGTGTGTCCGCGCCGGCCCCAGGTGCGGGCGCGAGGCGGCGTCATGGAGAATCCGGACTCGTCCTCGAAGACGATCCAGGCCCCGTGGGCCGCCGCGAGGCTTTTACCCTCGGCCACACCTCCTTCTTCCACAGTTCGACGGCATGCTCGTCGCGTTCAAGTGCTCTGCGGGCGGGCGCCTGCCATGACCAGCCGTGCCGTTTCAACAGCCGCCACACCGTCGCCACCGACAGGCTCAGCCTCAGACGCCGGCGGATCACCGTCTGGACCCGGGCCAGAGTCCAACGCTCATCGTCGAAGCCGTGCGCTGACGGACCCTTGCCGAGTTCCTCCTCGAGCACGGCGAACTGGGCATCGGTGACGGTCGGAGAGTTGGCCGGGCCCTCAGAATGCAGGGCCTCCATGCCGCCCTCGCGCCAGGCACGGCGCCAGCGTTCCACCGACCGCACACTCACCCGCAGATCCTTCGCGATCACCGCGGTCTTTTCACCCGCCGCGAACCTCTCACCGGCCCGGAGCCGGATCTTCTCCCGAAACGCCCGACGCTCAGCGGTCAGGGCCCCACCCTCCGGATAACGCATACCACTGGCATACCGCAGGGATCATGAACCGTCACCACCCGACGACAACCCGAAAACCTCAGTAGGCGACGCGCGCCCCGCCGGGATCGTGGGCGGCGCGAGCGATGCAGCGCTGGCCAGTTGGCACACCTTGGGCCTGCGGTACGGCACCGCCTACGTGTACCCCAAGGACGCACTCGCGGCTGGCGACAAGGCCGCCTTCCACGCGATCGCCGCGTCCTGCGGCGTCACCGGATACGGGTGGACCGCTTCGTGCGACCCGGACGAGGTGGTCGCAAAGTCGGCGGGGCTTCGTTTCCCGCTCGTGGTCAAGCCTGTGGACGGTTCGGGCAGCAAGGGCGTCAGCCGGGTCATCCGCCCTGACGGCCTGCTGGCTGCCGTCGCCTACGCCCGCTCCTACTCCGCCTCTCAGACCGTGATCGCCGAAGAGTTCGTCCAGGGCCGCCCGCTGGCCATCGAGGTCTTCATGCGGGACGGCAGGACGGTGCTGACCTGCATCAAGGACAAGGAGTTCGTCAACGGGGGCTTCGTCGTCAGGCGGCTGCGCACCACCCAGTTGCCCTTGGCGACACGCAACCAGCTTGAGGCCACCGTCGAGCGGCTGTGCCGCGCACTGGGCATCGTCAACGGGCCAGCGAACTTCGACGCCGTCCTCGGCGCAGACGGCAAAGAGCGTGTCATCGAAGCCAACACGCGTCTCGGCGGTGACGGCGTCCCGCGACTGCTCGCCGCCGCTTACGGCGTGGACGTCGTGCGTGCACTCATCGCGCTCGCGCTCGGTGAGCCGTTCGGCGACCACCTGGTGCCAACGCGCGCCGCGCATGCGGCGCTGGAGCTGATCGGCTCACCGCTCGCCGTGGAAGGCGAACTGATCGCATGGGAAGGCGAACTGATCGCATGGGAAGGGGTCGCCGAGGCGCGCAGCATCCCCGGGATCACTGATGTCGAGCTGTATGTCGAGCCGGGTGACCGCGTACGGCCGCACGACCAGTCCGGCCACAAGATCGGCCTGCTCGTCGCCGCCGGGCCGTCGCCTGCCGACGCATCCTCGGCTCTGGATGCGGCTGGCGCACTGATCCGGCCGATAGTCCGGCCGATCAAGGGGGCGAAGTGATCATGCCCATCTTCGCAACGAATGGGGGAGTCATGACCAACTCGTCGAAACCGGACGCCCGGCGCAACGCCAGCCCGTACCTGTACGGAGAAGAAGCTGAGGCGGTGGCTCGGGTGCCGGAGTCCGGGCAGTACGGGCACGGCGCTGTCACCGAGGAGTTCGAACGTCGCGTTGCTGACTTCCTCGGCATTCCTGATGCTGTGGCCGTCGCCTCTGGTACGGCCGCCCTGCACCTGGCTCTGATCGTCGCAGGGGTCGGTCCCGGTGACGAGGTGATCGTTCCGTCCATGACGTTCTGTGCGACCGTTCAGGCAATCCTGGCCGTCGGCGGCACTCCGGCATTCGTGGATGTCGCCCCGGCCACGCTATGTGTAACCGACCAGCTCGTCATGGATGCCGTCACCGATCGCACGCGCGCCGTGATGCCGGTCCTGTTCGGCGGCCGAGCCATCGACCTCTCCCATGCACGCAAGGAGCTGACTGCCCGGAACATCGTCATCGTGGAGGACGCCGCGCATGCTTTCGGCTCCCGCAGCGGCACTCGCAGGGTCGGCGCGACCGGCGACATGACCTGTTTTTCTTTCGGGCCGATCAAGAACCTCACCTGCGGCCAGGGCGGCATGGTTATCCCCCGCACGCCGGAAGAAGCCGATGCGCTCCGTCGACTCCGGCTCCTTGGCGTCGTCCAGTCCCAGGCGGAGCGTGCGAACACAACCACCTACCGTGTGGAGTCCTTCGGCCTTCGGTACCAGCTCTCCGACCTCAACGCGGCCGTCGGTCTGGCCCAGCTCGCCCGCTTCGGCGCCACTGAGCGTGCCCGCCGGGACCTGTGGCACACCTACCGGTCGGCGCTCTCCTCGCTGGAGGGCGTGACGCCCGTCGATGTCGACCCCGACCGTTCCGTGCCCCACCTGTGCCAGGTCAGGTCCGAGTGAAGAACCGGGATGCGGTGTTCGCACGGCTGCGATCCCAGGGTGTTGGAGTGGGTGTCCACTACCCGCCCAACCACAGTCAGCCCGCGTTCGCAGCCTGGAAGCGCACGCTGCCCGCCACCGAGCAGGCCGGCCAGGAGATCCTGAGCCTGCCCTTCCATCAGCACCTCACCGAGCAGCACATCGAGCACGTGGTCTCCGCCCTGGGACAGGTCCTCAAGTCCGCCGGAGGGACGATGTGTTCAACGACTGTGCCGTGCTGATCGAGGCGGGCACGGCGCAGGGCATCGGCGGCCGCCGCGCATATCAGGCGAGTCAGCCGGAGGCGGCGGAAAGGAGCACGTCTACGAGCCGGTCCGCCGCATCCGGCCTCCCGTGAGCCCGGGCCCGTTCCGCCATCGTTTCCCGCAGTGCGGGATCGGTGAGAAGCGGGCCGATGGCGTCTCGGAGGTGATCCGCGGTGACGTCACCGAGCAGGGCGACAGCGGCCCCGGCCCCTTCCAGGTGGCGGGCGTTGTGCGCCTGCTCATTCCCCGCCGAGGAGGCGAGCGGGATGAACACGGCCGGCTTGCCGAGAGCGGTGAGCTCGGCCAGGGTCCCGGCCCCACTCCTCGACACCACGACGTCCGCGAGCGCGAGGACGTCGGGCAGCTCCGCGCCGACGAACCCAGCCAGGTAGTACCGGCCAGCCAGCCCGGCCGGCAGGGCTGCCGCGTACTGCCGCAGCTCCTCGACGTTGTCCGGGCCGCACTGGTGGACCACGTTCGCCCGTTCCAGCAGCCAGGGCAGAGCGTCCCGCACGACGCCGTTGATCTGCTGGGAGCCCTGCGCGCCGCCGGTGACGTACACGGTCGGCAGCCGCCGGTCGAAGCCGTGCAGGCCCAGCGCGCCCACCGCCTTGTCCGGGTGCCCGGCCAGCACCTCCGGCCGGATCGGGTTGCCGGTGACGACCGCAACACCCCGTACCGCCTCCGGCAAAAGGGGCAACGTCGACTCGGAGGACACCGCAATCCGCGTCGCCGAACCCGCCAGCTTCCGGTTAGCCAGACCCAGGCGCACCGTCTGCTCATGCAGCACCAGCGGCCGCCGGCACATACGCGCGGCCAGCCCCGCGGGGACGGCGACGTAGCCGCCGGTGGCCAGTACCACGTCCGGCCGGAAGTCCGCGACCAGCTTCCTTGCCTGGGCCACGCCGAGCGGCACCCGCGCCATGTCCCGCATGTTCGCCGCCGACATCATCATGAGGGGGTTGCTTGAGCGGCGGATCTTCCCCGTGGCCACGGTGGCGAACGCGATCCCTTCGGCGGGCGCGACACGCGCCTCCAGGCCATCGGCAGTGCCGATCCACAGCACCTCCAGGGCCCTCCCCTCGGCCGCCAGTCGATTCTGCAGCGTGCGGATCGCAGTGAGCGCCGGGTAAGTGTGGCCGCCAGTGCCTCCTCCCGTGACGATGAGGCGGAAACTGTTGACGCGACAGGGTTCACTCTTCACCCGGCGCAGCCTACTTGGGCCCCGATGGCTCTTCTCCGGCCGCCGGACCGGGCAACCGATGACTCGGTCCACCTTCGAACAGCTCCTCCTGGAGCGTGCACCCATCCGATGCTTCGGTGGGGACGGTCGACTGTGACGAGTACGCGATGGCCTCGACGCACGAGTCCGTCGGCTACTCGGGGACCGGCGAAGCCGAACCCGAACCTGGTGAAGAGGGGCACCGAATGCGCCCAGTTGCTCACCGACAAGATGGGGGACGGTTCGGGGAACTTTGGCCTCCACGCGGACACCCGCACGGCGAGGAAGGGGCCGGCTGGTACAGAGCGGTGCGGGCGTGCAGCAATCCCGCGCGTGCAGAACCAGATGGCGTTCAACGGGTTCCCGGCCGCGGCGTGGCGGATGCTGGACGGTGACGGGTTGTGATCCTTCCGGGATTCGAGCACTGCACGTCAACCGCGGCTACCTGCACGTCGCGCAAGATCGGCTGACTTAGTCTGACCGCCAGCATTCGATCGGATGTGTGGGATCTCGGAACGCTCGTCACATGCCGACGCTGTGGCCTGCGGCTCTCTGGCCTTTCTCACGCTGATGGCCATGCTTGTGTCTCAGGAGCGTGGCCATTTCCTGCGTCGGCCAGTCTTCTTTGATCCGCACCATTGCTGACCCGTTCTCCGGGGTGGGACCGTGACTGGCATGGTCGACACTCGCTCGCGACGGTACGAAGCAGCCGCCCGAAGAATGTTCTGGTCCGGCATCACCCTGTTGCTGCTGAGCCTGGCCGCTCTCGCGGCCGCGCGGACGGACGGCGCCCGTCCGTGGGTGTGCGACCCGGACTGCCGCCCGGCGGAGAGTACAGCGTGGGAGATCGTCAGAACGCTCGGTGCGGTAGGCGCGGGCCTGGGCGCGCTGCTTGGGGCCGTCGCCGTGCTCATGGCTACCCTCCGCCGCACACCGGCCCCTCCGCTGTCGAGCAATTCTTCAGCCGGGTCAAGCAACACCCGGCCGGAGTAGTGCTCTGTCCTCTGTGCCATCGGAACGTCCGCCACGGCGCAGCCGAGCGCAGCAGATCAAGCGAAGTGGCCCCCAGGCCTGCTCCTCAAGAGCTTCGCCATCGCGACGACGAACACTGAGCGTTACGGCAGGCTGGCTCATGCGTTCCCTCAGCACGGCCCAGTGGCAGAAAGGCCGCGGCACCAAGAGACTGTCCATAGAGAGTCGGCCTTATGACGGACTCACTCCAACGAGTGAACAGGCTGACCAGCCAGTCTCAGCTTCGTGGCCGATCGGCCACGAAGCGGCCACCGGTCGTGAGATTTGGCCAGCCAGTCTGAGATCCCACAGAAGGTGCTCGGGGCTTGCCGCGGAGGTCTGCCATGCCCCGATCCATTTGGTCCGGCGCCATTTCGTTCGGCCTGGTCACGGTGCCGGTCCATGTGCAGTCGGCCACTGAGGACCACTCGATCCGCTTCCATCAGTACCACCTGGAGGACATGGGCCGGGTCCGCACGCGCAAGGTGTGCGAGCTAGAGGACCGGGAGGTTGCCCAGTCGGAAATCGGCAAGGGCTACGAGCTGACCAAGACCCAGGTCATCCCGATCTCGGATGCGGAGCTGCGGGAGCTGCCGCTGCCGACCGCGAAGGCCATCGAGATCGAGGCGTTCGTGCCGCTCGACAGTATTGACCCGATCCAGATCGGCGAGGGCTACTACCTCGCGCCGGACGGGCAGGTCGCGGCGAAGCCCTACAAGCTGCTGGTACAGGCGCTGGGCCGGTCGGCGAAGGTGGCCGTGGCGAAGTATGCATGGTCGGGCCGGGAGAGGCTGGGGCTGCTGCGAGTGCGGGACAACGTGATCGTGCTGCACGCGATGCGCTGGCCGGACGAGATCCGCGACCCTGCCGAACTGCTGCCGCCGCCGACGCAGGTCTTCGAGGAGGAGATTAAGGGTGCGCTCTCGCTGATGGAGTCGATGAGCCGCGAGGACCTCGAAGGGCCGGAGTTCGAGGACGCCTATACCGACGCCATGGCGAAGATCATCGAGGCGAAGCGGGAGGACCGTGAGCTTCCCGCCGTGCCGGAGCCCGAGAAGCCGGGCAAGGTCCTCGACCTGATGGCCGCGCTGACGGAGTCCGTGCAGCAGGCCAAGGCCTCCCGCGGCGAGGAGACCGACGCGGCGGTGCACGAGCTGCCAGCGAAAAAGAAGGCTACAGCCAAGAAGACGACCGCGAAGAAACAGCCGGCCAAGAAGACCGCCACGAAGAAGGCGGCGAAGAAAACGTCGGGACAGCGGCCGCGCAGCGCCTGAACCTGCGAGCGTGACCGCCGCATGGCACACCTCCCGCAGCAGCCCCGAGCATCCTCAGCCTAGAAGGACACCGGCGCCCGGCATGCCCGCACAAGTCACCGGCCGCGGCTGCGGCGGTTCGTTGCGGC